>JANOGJ010000056.1:0-1726 GCA_031405995.1 Acidobacteriota bacterium | reverse complement strand
CTCGAACGGGATGAGGACGCTGGTGCGCCGAGGTCCGAATACAGGCTGATAGCAACGTCGAAGACCTCGACGCTGCAGAAGGAGCTGCTCCAGGCAGGCGAGGCCGGCTATCAGGTCCTCGGTATGACAGTTGCGAAGACGGCTTTCGGCGGCAAGGAACTCGTCGCGATTACTCGGCGAGTGAGAGCGCAATGAACGCTCCGGTCGCCATGTTCGTGGCATGGGCCGCGTTCACAATCGGGCCAGCACTTGGGCGACCAAGCGTGCAGGCTGGGTTCGATGACAGTTACCTGACCTGGACGGCGGCCAAGGCGAAGGAGATCGGCCGAAGCACCAGAGTCGAAGGCCACGTCGCAGGCACCTTCGTTCGGGTCCGTTCGACCACCACATTCAGGGCGACTTGGATGACGGGCGATGTCATCCGCGCAACCGCGAGACTCGCACTGCTGGCCGATCGGTTGTGCATCGCGCAGACTAACGCGCTGGTCCAGGATGCGGAAGCGGCAGGAGAGATAACGATTATGGTCGAGCTCGATTCAAATGAAGGCTCGGGGGTCATCCCATTGGATTGGGTAGCCCTGCTTGGGCCGCGCACCTTCGTCGCAGGTGAGACTGAAGTCGCGAGAGGTAAGAGCGTGCCGGCGTTGCGCGAGGTCCGAGCTCTCTCGGGAGTCTTCGGTCGTGACTACAACTACGACGTGTTCTGGATCGTGTTCTCCCTCGACGCCCAATCCGGGAAACCCCTGTTTCCTGCCGGCGTCCGCGAGGCGGAACTCATAGTCCGCATCTACAGCAAAGAGGGGCGCGCGCGCTGGCGCCTGCCTGATTCGATCAAACGTCGCCTTGTCGCGTCCGTTCACACCACGCAGCCGCGATCGGGATCAGGAACGGATACGCGATCCAGATGAGCCGGCCGTCGGTGTGGGCGCCGACGATCGAGGCGATGTAAAGAAACGCGGCGAGCAGCGACCCGGTCAGGAGCACGGCGCGTGCGTCGCGGTCAAGGACGGCGCGCGCGCGGCCGGTCGTGAGGGCGAGGCCGGCCAGTACCGCCGGGATGGCGATCGTCAGCGCCAGGCTCAGATAAGTCCTGGGCCGCGACAAATTCTCGAGCACGACGGCGAGTCGCGGCAGCGGACGCAAATCCTGGCCCGGCGTGGGCATCAGCGTCTGCACGAGCAGGAACGTGCCGACGCCCGCGGCGAGCAGCACCGCCATTCGCGCGGCTGAGCGCCCCCATGATCGGCTCGCGATGTGCACGCCGAGCGGCAGCAACGCGAACAGCGCGTTCGTCTCCTTCGCGAGCGCCGCGATCGCGATCGCCGGGACGAGCGCTGCCATCGGCGCGCCGCGCAGCACGAGCAGCAGGACCAGCGAGGCCGTGACGAGGGCGACCGGATCGACGAAGCCGATCGTGCCGTAATAGAACGTCGCGAAGGAGAAGACGAAAAGCATCCCCGCCGCCCATCGCCCTCGCGACCGCAAGCCTGCCAGCCCGCCAATCGCGTCGAGTAGCCACACGACGCCGATCAGGCTCGCGAGATTCACGAGGTTGATCGCAGTCACGGGCGCCGCGGGCAGCGCGGCCGCCAGCGCCGGCCCGAGCGGCCGGTGGCAGAACGGCGCGATCAAGGCGCTCGCCGGCGCCTCGCCACGGAAATAGCGCACCAGACTCGCATACCCCTCGACGTCGATCGGATGGCCCCAGGGCGTCTGTCGCGCCGCG
>JANOGJ010000423.1:0-2983 GCA_031405995.1 Acidobacteriota bacterium | reverse complement strand
CACGGCACGCCGCCGCTGTACTACGACGTGAGCACAACGGCGGTCTTCACCGGTGGCGCCCAAGTGTGCGTCAACTATGCCGGCACCAGCTTCCGCGGCACGCCGGGGCTCTGGCACTTCGTGAACGGCGCGTGGGCGAACATCACGACGTCGGTGGACACCGTCAATCAAGTGGTGTGTGGCACAGCCGATTCGTTCTCGCCCTTCGCGCTCTTCGAACCGGAAGCGGTGAACGAACCGCCGACGCTCGTCCTGCCTGCCGATGTCTCCGTGAACGCGACCAGCGCCGCGGGAGCAGTCGTGACGTTCACCGCGGCGGCGAGCGATCCGGAGGACGGCGCCCTGACGGTCACGTGTGCGCCTGCCAGCGGGTCAACGTTTGCCGTCGGCACGACGTCGGTCTCATGCAGCGCCACTGATTCCGCCAATGTGTCCGTCACGGGCAGCTTCACAGTCACAGTGAATCCACTGTCCACGGGCATGCCCAGAATCACCAGCTCGGTGGTGGCAAAAGGCCGCGATGCCGCGGGCAATTTCTACATGGACGTGGCCATCACCAACACCGGCTCCGGCCCCGCCAACAATATGAAGATCTTCTTCGTCCTGGCTGCCACGCTGTCGGGCCATGGGACGGTCACCTACAACCCGACGCTCTCCGGCCGGCTCCCGCTGTCTCTGGGCTCACTCGCCGCCGGCGCGTCCACCACCCGACGCATCTTCTTGAATGTGCCGGCAACAGTGGAACGCTTCTTCATCATCGAATTCGGCTCCATGCAGGACGCGCGCGGCCGCTACCTGCCGATGAATCTCTGGCAAGTGGTGGACCGGTAGCGGTATCCTTTCACCCGGCCTGAGGAGGTCGGGAATCATGAGAAGAACGCTGCGGATCGGTGGCCTTGCGCTTGGGTTGCTCGTGGTCGTGTTGTTCCAGCCGTGGAGCCTGCTCGCGCAGGCGCCGGCGCCTTCGACGGGTGTGAAGTTCGCCCAGATCAATCCGGCGGAGATGAAGGAGATGCTGACCTACCTGGCCTCGGATGCGCTGCAGGGCCGGCAGGTCTACACGGAAGGCTACGGCCTCGCCGCGGCGTTCGTCGCCGAGAAGCTCCGGAGTTGGGGCGTGAAGCCGGGCGGCGACGACGGGATGTACTTTCAGTCCGTCAAGAACCGGGGCTACCGGGTGACACGCAATTCGTCGATCACGGTTGAAGCCAACGGTGAGACGAAGACCTTCAAGCAGGGCGACCACGTGAACTTCGCCGTCAACGCGGGCGGCAAGCAGACGCTGACGTTCGACACCGTCGAATTCGCCGGCTACGGCATCGTCGCGTTGCCGAGCGCCGCAAGTCCCATCAACTACAACGACTTCAGTGGCCGCGACGTGAAGGGCAAGCTCGTGATGTACCTGCCGGGCACGCCGACGCTCCTCACGCAGGGGCAGCCGGCCGGGCGCGGCCGTGGCGCAGGCGGCAATCGCTCGGCCTACGCCGTGCAGTCCCTTGGCGCGAGCGCGGTGATGGCGTTTGCCGCGGCGCCTCCAACGCGGAGTCCGGCAGAGCTCGCGGCCGAACAGGCGTTGATCAAGGCGCAGGAAGCGCTCGCGCAGGCTAGCCAGGCCGTCACGGACGCCCAGGCCGCGCTCCGCGGCCGCGGTGCGGGCCGCGGCGGCGCTCCGGGTGGCCGTGGCGCTGGGCCGGCGGCGGCACCGGCCGACATTACGACCGTCCAAAGAATGGACGCGCCGGTTCCGCCCGTCGTCACGGCCGACGAGGCGTTCTATGAGTTCGTGTTCGGGGCCGATCGGTTCAAGGACTGGCGTGCGCGCGCGGAGAAGGGCGAGGTCCTGACGCCGACGTCAGTGCGCGCGAGGGTGACCATCAACATCGACAACACCTACGAGGTCATTTCCACCCAGCTCAGCAAGAACGTCGTCGGCATCGTCGAGGGTTCAGATCCGAAGCTCAAGGACACCTACGTGATGTTCGGCTCGCACCTTGACCACGTCGGCTACCGCACGGCGGCGACGCCGGGCCGCGGCGGACGAGCGGGCGGTCAGGGTGGAGCAGCGCCGGCGCCCGCGCAACCGGCTGTGCCCGACCTCATCTTCAACGGGGCCGACGACGACGGGTCGGGATCGACGGGCTTGCTCGGGATCGCGAAGGCGTTCGCCACGGGTCCAAAACCGAAGCGGTCCGTGATCTTCGTTTGGCACACGGCGGAGGAATCGGGTCTCCTCGGGTCGCGCTACATGGCCGACTTCCCGGTCGTGCCACTCGACAAGGTCCAGGCCCAGTTCAACATCGACATGATCGGCCGCAACCGCGACGACGATCCGAACCAGGGGAACTCGGTGTTCGTGATCGGCGCCGACCGCATCAGCACCGACCTGCATAATCTGGTGGTCGACACCAACAAGGCCCTGGGGAAGCCGCTCACGCTCGACTACGAATACAACGATCCGGCCGACCCGAACAGCTTCTACACGCGGAGCGATCACTACAGCTACGCGGCCAAGGGCATCCCGATCGCGTTCTTCTTTACGGGCACACACGTGGACTATCACGGGGCCGGGGACCACGCGGACAAGATCCTCTACCCGAAGCTGACCCAGGTGGCCCAGCTCGTCTACCAGGCGGGGTTCAACGTGGCCAACAGCGACCGGACCCTGACCCGGGACAACAAGGGGCCACGGGCTGGCAGAGGGTTTGCCGGACGGATCGACAAGTAACGAGTAAACCGCGTCGGTGCTGCGGGTTAGGGCACTCGGGCGGAGCCTTGCTGACCTGTGAACGAAGGGCGAAAATCGTCGGAACCTGTTGATAATAGAGAGGTTCCAGTTGATTCCTGGCGCCGTTTTGGCTACAATGTCAAGACGTTCCGGCCTGCGGAAACCTGACCGTAGCGGCCTGTCCTAATCCAACATTCCGGGGGACTCGTGGCATTTGAGATCGGCGACAAGGTCATCTACCCGAATCACGGCCTCGGC
>JANOGJ010000396.1:0-4491 GCA_031405995.1 Acidobacteriota bacterium | reverse complement strand
GCCACGTCCGCAACTACATGATCGGCGACATCGTCGCCCGGCTGAAGCGGATGCAGGGCTTCAACGTCCTCCATCCGTTCGGCTGGGACGCCTTCGGCCTGCCGGCCGAAAACGCGGCCATCAAGAACAACGTCCATCCCGAGAAGTGGACGCTCGACAACATCGCGCACATGAAAGGGCAGCTGCAGCGCCTCGGCATCAGCTACGCCTGGGAGCGCGAGATCGCGACGTGCCTGCCGGATTACTACCGCTGGAACCAGTGGCTGTTCACGCGCATGTTCGAGCGCGGGCTGGCGTACCGGCGCCGCTCGAACGTCAACTGGTGCGAGAGCTGCCAGACCGTGCTGGCCAACGAACAGGTCGTCGACGGGGGGTGCTGGCGCTGCGGCACGCCGGTGACCCAGCGCGAACTGGAGCAGTGGTGCCTGCGCATCACGGCCTACGCGGACGAATTGCTCGAGGCGCTCGACCGTCTGGACACCTGGCCCGACAAAGTCCTGACGATGCAGCGGAACTGGATCGGCCGATCGGAAGGCGCGCGGGTCAAGTTCGGCGACCCGGTCCCGCCAGGACGGACGCGCGAGCGGATCGCCGCCGACATCGAGGTCTTCACGACGCGCATCGACACGATCTACGGCGCGACGTTCGTCCTCCTGGCGCCGGAGCACCCGCTGGTCGAGCGCTTCGCGGCGGCGTCGCCCGATCCGGCGGCGTTCCGCGGCCAGGCCGCGCGATTCCGCGCCCAGGACCGGACGGCGCGCCTGACCGGCGAGGTGCCGAAGGAAGGGTTCGACACGGGGCGAACGGCGGTCAACCCGTTCACCGGCCAGCCCGTGCCGGTGTGGGTCGCGAATTTCGTCCTCGTCGAATACGGGACGGGCGCGGTCATGGGCGTGCCGGCGCACGACCAGCGCGACTTCGAGTTCGCGAAGAAGTACAACCTGCCGATCGTCGTGGTCGTGCAGCCTGAGGACGCTGCGGCCGTGCCCCTTGAGGCCGCGACGCTCGATGCCGCCTTCGACGGCGAGGGCCGCCTCACGGCGTCCGGCCCGTTCACCGGCATGCGCGCCCAGGACGGCAATCGCCGCATGACCGAGGACGCCCGATCGCGCGGCGTCGGCGAGGGCGCCGTCCAGTTTCGGCTGAAGGACTGGGGGATTTCGCGCCAGCGCTACTGGGGCACGCCGATTCCCATCGTGCACTGCGAATCGTGCGGCATGGTCGCCGTGCCGGACGCCGACCTGCCCGTCGTCCTGCCCAAGGTCGTCGAGTTCACGGGCCGGGGCGACTCGCCGCTCGCGCACGTGCCCGAGTTCGTCAACACGCCCTGTCCGACGTGCGGCCGTCCCGCGAAGCGCGAGACCGACACGATGGACACGTTCGTTGACTCGTCGTGGTACTTCTACCGGTTCTGCGACGCGCGGAACGATCGCGCGCCCTTCGATCCGGACACGGTCGCCTATTGGGGCCCGGTCGACTTTTACAGCGGTGGCGTCGAGCACGCCATCCTGCACCTGATCTACTCGCGGTTCTTCAGCCGGGTGTTCCGCGACCTGGGACTGGTGAAGATCGACGAGCCGTTCGCGCGATTGCTCACGCAGGGCATGGTCCTCAAGAACGGCGACGTCATGTCCAAGTCCAAGGGCAACGTCGTCGATCCCGACGACATGATCGCGCGGTTCGGCGCCGACGCGCTGCGGCTGTACGTGATGTTCGTCGCGCCGCCGGAGAAGGAAGTCGAGTGGATCGACACCGGGCTCGAGGGCGCGGCGCGGTTCCTCGCGCGCGTGTGGCGCATGGTCGACTACCTCATGCCGGTGGTGGTGTCGGCCGCGCCGCCAGCGGGGCTGACGTTCGACGCTGATGAGCGGGCCCTGAGACGCCGCACGCACAGCACGGTACGCCGGGTCGCGCAGGACATCGACCCCCGCATGCACCTGAACACGGCCGTGTCCGCCCTCATGGAGATGGTCAACGACCTCTACGCCTTCGCCGACAAGCGTGGCCTGAGGCCGTCCGGTCGTGCCGAGGATCCCGCGGCGCCGCCGGCGCCCCCGCCGAAGGTGGATCGTCTGGAGACCGCGGCGGTGCTGGCCGAGGCCGTCAACGCGCTGGTCCTGATCCTCTCGCCCTTCACGCCGCACCTGTCCGAGGAGTTGTGGGAACGGCTCGGCCACAAGAATGGCGTGGTCGCCGCCGGTTGGCCCGCGTTCGACGAGGCGGTGGCGAAGGACGAGGAAGTCGAAATACCGGTGCAGGTGAACGGCAAGGTCAGAGGCCGTATCATCGTTCCAGCCGGCGCGAGTGATGCCGACATCGAGGCTGCCGCGCTGGCGTCCGCACAGGTCCGGCCGTACCTCGAGGGCAAGCGCGTGATCAAAGTGATTGTGGCCCGTGGCCGTCTTGTAAGCGTGGTGGTGTCATGACAATGATGGCGAAACTCTTCACGCGCGCGGGCGCGCTCGTTGCAACGGCAGTCATCATCTCGGCCTGCGGCTACGCGTTGGCCGGGCGCGGCAACGCGCTGCCCCCGACCATCAAACGCATCGGCGTGCCGATGCTCGTCAACCACTCCACGACGCCCGACCTCGACCGCATCCTGACGGAGGCCATCCGGCAGGAGTTGCTCGCGAAGGGCCGGTACACCGTGGTGCCCGACGCGACCGGCGTGGACGCCGTGTTGACGGGCGTGATCAGGCCCGTGCGGATGGATCCGATGGTCGTGACGCAGGCGAACCAGGCGTCGCGCTACCTCGTGACCGTCATGGCCAGTCTGGAATTCCGCGAGCAGCCCGCCGACACCGTGTTCTGGTCGAATCCGTCGTTCCGCTTGAGCGAGGAATACGACGTGCCGACCGGCGCGGCCGGCACCGACCAGACGGCGCTGTTCCAGGCCGACCGGCAGGCCCTCGAGCGCCTGGCGCGCAACTTCGCGCGCAGCCTGGTGGCGTCGATCCTCGAAGCGATGTGAGGCCTCGGTGCCCGCGATCGCGCTAGCGACCCTCGAACAACATATCGCGACGAAGCGGCTGGAACCCGTCTACCTCCTCGTCGGCGACGACGTGCGCCTCATCGCACGGCTCATCGACGGAATCGAGGCGACCGTCGATCCCGCCGATCAGCCCTTCGCCGTCGAGCGGATCTACGCGGGCGAGGACGGCGGATCGGCCATGGAGATCGCGGATTCGGCGCGCGTTCTCCCGATGCTCGGTGACCGGCGCATCGTCATCGTCCTTCGCGCCGAGCGATTCCTGAAGCCGAAGCGCGCGGGCAAGCCGCCCGATAACACGGAGGCCACGGAGGCGAAGGACCCGGAGGACGCGGAGGGGACGGCCATGGATCTGGCGCCGCTCGAGGACTACGTCAAGAAGCCGGAGTCCGGGACGACGGTCGTGTTCGTCGCGACGGACATCGACAGGGGCCGGCGTCTGACGAAGGCGGTCATGGCGCAAGCCGAGGTGCTGACGTTGACCGGTCTGGACGGCGAGAACACGGCGGCCCGCGTCGCCGCGAGGGAGGCGGCGGCGCCCCAGGTGAAGGCGGATCTGCAGCGTCTCGGCCGCTCGATCGATCCGAAAGCGCTCACCATGCTCGTCGATCGGGCCGGCGGCGACATCTCGAAGCTGCGCGACGACGTCGAGCGGCTGGCGCTCTACACGGAAGGGCAGACGAGCATTTCGCGCGCGGACGTCGAGGAAGTGGCCGCGATTGCGACATCGGTCGACGACGACTTTGCCGTCGTGAACGCCATGGCCGATGGCGACACCGCGCGGGCGCTGCGAGAGACGATCGCGCGGCTCGACCGCGGCGACTCGGTGCATGCGATGGTGGGCCAGATTCGCTGGTGGGTGTCGGCGCGGCTCTCCGAGAGCGCGCCGGAACGGGTGAAGCCGGCGCTCGACGCGTTGCTGCGCACGGACCTCGCGCTCAAGAGTTCGGGCGGCGATGAGCGGGTGCTGGTGGAACGGCTCGTCGTGGAACTGACGGGCAAGCCGATCGCGCGCCCGTCGTGGGGCGGACGACGGTGACCCCGGGTCTGAAGACCCGGGGCTCCATCCGGATGGAGGCCGGGTCTTTAGACCCGGCGTGCTATTTGAGTTTTCGCGCGAGGCGCGACTTGTACCGGCCGGCCGCGTTGTCGTGGATGATGCCCTTGGCCGACATCTTGTCCATGATGGAGAAGGTCTGGCTGAGCGCCGCCTTGGCCTCCGCCGTCTTGCCGGCGTCGATCGCCGCGCGGATGGACTTCAGCGCGCTGCGCAGCTTGGCGCGCAGCCCGCGGTTGTGGGCGGTGCGCTTTGACCGCCGATTTGTGTCGAGTAGCCACTTAGATGAGCCCCGTTTCAGAGTGAAAAACACCTGAGTATAGCATTCGACCCCCGCGGCCTGTCCTAGTCGGGGGGCTGGCCTTCCTTCACCCGCCGCAGGCGGCGGCGTTCGCGCCGGTCCGGGGCACCCAGGGCCGCGTTCGCGCGCCGGCGGGGGCCTGCA
>JANOGJ010000374.1:0-1612 GCA_031405995.1 Acidobacteriota bacterium | reverse complement strand
TGAAGGGCGGCACCTACTACCCGATGACGGTGAAGAAGCATCTGCGCGCGCAGGAGATCGCGCTGCAGAACCGGCTGCCGTGCGTGTATCTCGTCGATTCGGGCGGCGCGTTCCTCCCGCTGCAAGCCGAGGTGTTCCCGGATCGCGACCACTTCGGCCGCATCTTCTTCAACCAGGCGCGCATGTCGGCCGAGCGCATCCCGCAGATCGCCGTCGTCATGGGATCCTGCACGGCCGGCGGCGCCTACGTGCCCGCCATGTCGGACGAAGCGATTATCGTCAAGGGCACGGGGACGATCTTCCTTGGCGGCCCGCCTCTCGTGAAGGCCGCGACCGGCGAAGAGGTCACGGCCGAGGAGCTGGGCGGCGCCGACGTCCACACACGCCTGTCGGGCGTCGCCGATTACTTCGCGGAAGACGACGAGCACGCGCTGCAGATCGCGCGGACGATCGTCTCGACCCTGCACACGGTGAAGCGCCTGCCCGGCGACATGACCGCGCCCGAGGCGCCGAAGTACGACCCCGATGAGCTGTATGGGATCGTGAATGTCGACCCGCGGCATCCGTATGACGTCCACGAAGTGCTCGCCCGGTTCGTGGACGGATCGCGATTCGACGAGTTCAAGCAGCGTTACGGCGCCACGCTGGTCACCGGATTCGCGCGGGTCCACGGCTTCCTCGTCGGCATCATCGCCAACAACGGCGTGCTGTTCTCCGAGTCGGCGCTGAAGGCCACGCATTTCATCCAGATGTGCAATCTCCGGGGCGTGCCGCTCGTCTTCCTGCAGAACGTCACGGGGTTCATGGTCGGCCGGCAGTACGAGCGCGGCGGGATCGCGAAGGACGGCGCCAAGATGGTGCACGCGGTCGCCAACTCGGTGGTGCCGAAGTTCACGGTCGTGACGGGCGGCTCCTTCGGCGCGGGCAACTACGGCATGTGCGGCCGCGCGTACGAGCCGAGGCTGCTGTGGATGTGGCCGAACGCGCGCATCTCGGTGATGGGCGGCGAGCAGGCGGCGTCGGTGCTCGCGACGGTGAAGCGCGACCAACTGTCGCGCGAAGGCGCGACCCTCTCCGCGGCTGACGAAACTGCAATTCGAGCACCAATTTTGGAAAAATACGAACGCGAGGGCTCACCCTACTACTCCACCGCGCGTTTGTGGGACGATGGGATCATCGATCCCGTCCGCACGCGTGACGCGCTGGCGCTTGGTTTATCCGCCGCGTATAACGCACCCATTCCCGACGCGAAGTTCGGGGTCTTCAGAATGTAGGTGACGTGTCCACGCTGATTATCAGTCTCGGTCCGGTGACGACCGTCACGCTCAACCGACCTGACGTGCGGAACGCCTTCGACGAGGCGTTGATTCACGAGCTGACCGCGTTCGCGTCGAGCATTACGGCGGACGGATCGGTGCGCGCGGTCGTGCTCCAGGGCGCCGGTTCCGTGTTTTCCGCGGGCGCTGATGTGGAGTGGATGGCGAAGATGCTGGACTTCTCGCGGGACGAGAACCTGCAGGACGCCCGGCGCGCGGCGTCGATGTTCTACGCGATCGACGCGATTCCGGTGCCGGTCATCGCGCGCATCCAGGGCGCGGCGCTCGGCGGCGGC
>JANOGJ010000373.1:0-1857 GCA_031405995.1 Acidobacteriota bacterium | reverse complement strand
GACGGCAGCACGCCGTGCCGGGTGCCGTACTCAGGACACGCCTCGTCGTACGCCAGCGACTGCAGGCCCACCACTGCGCGCCTGGCGCCGGTGACGTCGATGAGAATCGCGGTCAGCCCCTGCGTGCTCGCGTCGAGTCCGAGGTAGAAAGCCACGTCAGCGCCCCCGAAGATTCGCCTGACGCTCGTCTGTGGCTGGATGGCTCGAGAGGTAGCTGAGCGCGCCGCGGTCGGCGCCGCGGCCGGCCTTGGCGTTCGCGGCCTCCAAACGCCCAAGGATGTCGGCCAGATGCGCGAGCGACAGCCCGTTCAGCCGGAACACGTCGGCGGCGTACGCGTCGGCCTCCCGCTCTAGGTCCCGCGAGTACTTGGCCTCGAGGATGGCGGCCGGCGCCGCGGCCGCCAGAGCACTGACGTCGCCGATGTACCACGTGATGAGGAGCGTCAGCAACGAGCTCTGCACGACCTGGCGCAAGCCATGCCGCCTCTCCACATGGCCGCGTTCGTGGGCCAGCACGCCGTGAAGCTCACGCACGTCCGTCGCGAGATCGACCAGGTCGTCGGTCACGATGATGACGCCAGACGGCAGAGCGATGGCATTGGCACCGAGCGCTTCGCTCCGGCGGAACTGGACCTGCAACGCTCGATCGCCGCCGCCGACGGGCAGTTTCAGCCGCGCGAAGCCGGCCACGAGTTCGGCCTGCCGCTCCGGCGGCACCCGACTCGGCTCGAACACGGTCGCGTCGAGCGCCCGGAGTAACTGCGTGCTGATCGAGTCGAGCGCTGACGCCGGCAGCGCGTCGGCGGTCGAGCGCGCCAGCGCTGGCAGCCCGTACCGATAACCCGCCGCAGCCCCAAACACCACGAGGGCGAGCGCCGCCAGAATCGCCGTCCGGTTCCTCTCCCACCGCGACACACGGCTCCCGGCCAGGCCTTGCTCGGCGAGGAGCCGGGCGAAGGCGTCACGGTCGGCGATCTCGCAGGAGGCGCCGTCCGAAAACCGGATCAGCCTCGACGTGGTTCCGAGCGCCTCGACGATCTCGACGGCTTCGATTGGCTCCGACCGGGCGATGGCGTCGCCCGTCACGGCGATCCGCCCCGCCCCGATGCGCACCTCGACCGGGTACGCCGTGGCTTGTCGTCCGTCGAAGTACGTGGCCGGCACGCTCATGGCGCGATGTCGAAGTCGAAGAGCTCGGCCGTCTCTTCGCCGACCGCGGACAGCTCCTGCTGCTCGCTGGCGAGGAACTCGTCGAAACTGCCCGAAGGCGCGAGACAGAACACGCTCGTCATGTAGCGGGCCAACTGGACCTGCGCGAACGGACGGTAGAGACCGAGTGTCAGCACGGTCAGGAACAAGTTCGAAAACAGGATGCCGAAGAGCCGCATCGTCTTGATCTCACACACGAAGGCTTGGTCTTTGAGCCGGGTTCTGTTCCACACGGCGTTTTGGAGCCGGGCGGTCACGAACGCCTGGACCCCCAGGACGCCTGTGACGTAAACGAACGCGGGCAGCAAGAAAATCATCATCTGGCCCATCGTCATATCGGGCGTCTCGGCGAGCGGCGCGTCGCCGGCTCCAACTCCGGCGACCAGCACTCCAATGACGACGAGCCCGATAAGCCCGACGAACACGCCAATCGACAGGGCGACCGCCGCCACATACGTGAGGTAGAACTCGGACACGTCGGCGCTGAACGTGAACATCGTCCGGCCGTAGGCCGCGTTGGCGTGCAAGTAGCGCTTGATTCGGTGATGCCAGAACGGCCCCAGGGCCATGAGGCTCAGCACCGTGAGCAGCGGCAGCGCGAGGAACACCCAGTAGGCCGATCGCGTCGCGCCGTGAAAGCGAAACCGC
>JANOGJ010000361.1:0-3779 GCA_031405995.1 Acidobacteriota bacterium | reverse complement strand
GCACGTGTGGATCGAGGAGGGGCTTATCTGGCGGCACATAACTGTATGGTGGTGGGGACTCGTTTTCGCAGAAAAACGAGTCCCGACCTCGTTTCAACGCCCCGTCGTCGGCGTTGGCGCGGTCGTGCTGACCGACGACGGGCAGGTCGTGCTCGTAAAGCGCCGGAACGAGCCGCTGGCAGGGCAGTGGAGCCTGCCGGGCGGGACGCTCGAACTGGGCGAATCGCTGGAGGCCGGGACGGCGCGCGAAGTGCTCGAGGAAACGGGCCTCATCGTCGATGTCGGGCCCATGGTGGAGGTGTTCGACCGTATCCTCCTGGACGACCAGGCCGGCGTCCGCTTCCACTTCGTTCTCGTCGACTATCTCTGCCGTCCGAGGGGCGGTAGACTCCAGGCGGGTTCGGACGTGAGCGACGTCATGCTGGCCGATCCGGCCGGGCTTGGGGCGTTGCACGTCATCGAAAAGGCGCAGGCGGTGGTCGCCCTCGCGCTCGAACGGCAGAGGGAGCTGTGACCGATCCGCTGATCACGCGCGAGCGTGCCTGGGCGCTGGTAACCGAACACATTCAGGGCGAGAGCCTCCGCAAGCACCTGCTGGCGGTCGAGGCGGCCGTCCGCGGCTACGCGCGGCTGTGGGGCGAGGACGAGGAGGCCTGGGGCTTCGTCGCGCTCGTCCACGACTTCGACTACGAGAAGCACCCCGACCGCGAGAACCACCCCTTCCGGGGCGTCGAAATCCTGACGTCGCTCGGCTACCCCGAATGGGTCACGCGCGCCATCCTCTCCCATGCCGACTACAGCGGCGTCACGCGCGAGACCCGCCTCGAGAAGACCCTGTTCGCGTGCGACGAACTCGCGAGTTTCGTCCTCGCCGCGGCGCTCGTCCGCCCGTCGAAGAGCGTGCTGGATCTTGAACCGGCGTCGGTCGTCAAGCGCATGAAGGACAAGGCGTTCGCGCGGGCGGTGTCGCGCGACGACCTCCGCAAGGGCGCCGAGGAACTGCAGCTCCCGCTCGACGAGCACATCGGCAACGTGATCCGCTTCCTGCGCGAGCGGGCCGAGGCGCTCGGCGTGAAGGGGGCGGTGAATTGACCAGAACCGGACGGCGGCGCGCCTCGTATAACGTGAGGCGTGGCCACGTGATGATCAATGACTGAGGCGCCTGCCGTCATCCTCGAGAAGGTGACCGTCGAGTACGGCCGGAATAAGGCCCTGCGCGACGTCAGCGCCGTGTTTCCGAAGGGCGCGGTGGGCCTGCTCGGGCCGAACGGCGCCGGCAAGAGCACGATGCTCAAGGCGCTCCTCGGGTTCATTCCTCCCAAGTCCGGCCGCCTGGAAGTGCTGGGTCTGAACGTCGCCGACCGGCCGCTCGAGGTCCGCGCCCGCCTCGGCTACATGCCGGAGTCCGACGGGCACATTCCCGGCATGAACGCGGTCACGTTCGTCGCCTACTGCGGCCAGCTCTCGGGCCTGCCGAAGAGCGACGCCATGCAGCGCGCGCATGAGGTGCTGTACTACGTCGGCCTCGGCGAAGCCCGCTACCGCAACCTCGAGACGTACTCGACCGGCATGAAGCAGCGGATCAAGCTGGCGCAGGCGCTGGTCCACGATCCGGATCTGCTCTTCCTCGACGAGCCGACGAACGGCATGGATCCGAAGGGCCGCGACGAGATGCTCGAGCTCATCCGCGACCTCGCGCACAACAAAGGCGTGAACCTGATTCTCTCGTCGCACCTGCTGCCCGACGTCGAGTACACGTGCGACCACGTCGTCGTGCTCGACAAGGGCGCGGTGGCGACGCACGGGTCGATCGACCAGCTCAAGGGCCCGGCCGGACGGGTGTTCGAAGTGCGCGTGAAGGGCGAGATGCCGCCGTTCGTCGCCGCGCTCGAGGCCGCCGGCCTGAAGTGCCACGAGAGCGAGGAAGACGTCATGCGGGTGTTCGTGCCGGGCGGCGCGGCCACCCCTGGCGCCGACCAGCAGCGCATCTGCGAGCTGGCGCAACAGGTCGGCGTCCAGGTACGGCATCTCCGCGCGAGCTTGCCGTCGCTCGAAGACGTCTTTGCCAAGGCCATCGGCGAGCCATGAGCCCCATTCACGATCAAAGTTACCGGCGCTACACGGGCACCCGCGAGCCGAGGGGCCGCAGCTGGGCGGTCATCGCGTGGGCGGGCATCCGCGGCATGCTGTCGAAGAAGATCTTTTTGGGGCTGCTCGTGGTGGCGTGGATTCCCGTGCTGGTGCGCGCCATCCAGATCTGGGCCGTGGTGACCTACCCGCAGGCCGGCCAGCTTCTGCCGGTCGAAGCGCGGATGTTCATGCAGTTCGTCGAGCAGCAGTCGTTCTTCGTGTTTGCCATCACGGTCTACGTCGGGTCGGGCCTCATCGCCAGCGACCGGCGCGCCAACGCCCTGCAGAACTACCTGTCCAAGCCGCTCATGCGCGTGGAGTACATCGTCGGGAAGTTCGCGGTGCTGGCGAGTTTCCTGGTGTTCATCACGCTCGTGCCGGGCCTGATCCTCATCGTTCTGCAGGTCTCGTTTGCGGGCAACCTCGACTTTCTGAAGGCGAACCTGCACGTCATCCCGGCGGTCATCCTCGCGTCGCTCGTCCGGGTCCTGGTCGCCTCGTTCGCGATGCTGGCGCTGTCGTCGCTTTCGAAGAGCACGCGCTACGTCGCCATCCTCTACACCGGCGCCATCTTCTTCACCGAGTCGATGTTCGGCGTCCTGCGTGTCGTCACCAACTCGACGCGGTCCGCGTGGGTATCGATTGGCGGCAACATCGAGATCGTGACCGACGTCATGTTCCGGCAGACGCCGCGCTACGATACGCCGGTCATCGTCGCCGTGCTGGTGCTGGCGGGGCTCGTGGTCCTGTCGATGTCCGTGCTCGAGCGGCGCGTCCGGGGCGTCGAGGTGGTGTCATGAGCGCCGCCATCCTGTCCTCGGAGCACCTGTCGAAGTGGTACGGCCAGGTCATCGGCCTGAACGACGTCACCGTCAGCGTGCCGCCTGGCATCACGGGCCTGCTCGGTCCGAATGGCGCCGGCAAGAGCACGTTCATGAAGCTCATCACCGGCCAGCTCCGACCAAGCAAAGGTGGGGTGACCGTACTCGGCGAGCCAATCTGGAGGAACCCGAAGCTCTATTTCCGCGTCGGGTTCTGCCCGGAGCAGGACGCGTTCTATGAGCGCATGACCGGCCTCGAGTGGGTCACGGCGCTGGTGCGACTGAACGGATACTCCGAGAAGGAAGCCGCGGACGCTGCTGAAAAGGCGATGACCACCGTGGACCTCATGGACGCCGCCAACAAGAAGATCGGCGCCTACAGCAAGGGCATGCGGCAGCGCGTCAAGCTGGCCCAGGCCATCGTCCATGACCCCGAAATGCTGATCCTCGACGAGCCCCTCTCCGGCATGGATCCGCTCGCGCGGCGCCGGACGATGAAGATGATTCGGGAGTGGGCGCGGCAGGGCAAGAGCGTCCTCGTCTCGAGTCACATCCTCCACGAAGTGGAGTCGATGACGTCGAACATCCTGCTGATCAACAACGGCCGTATCCTCGCCGAGGGCAACGTCCACCAGATCGGCTCGCCGAGCACGCGTATCGTGCCCTGGCTCGGCTTGAGCTGGCCGGTCATCAGTTTCATGAACGTCGACTTGCCGGCGCCGTTAGGCCCGAGCAGGCCCGTGATGCCCGGCGGAATCGACACGGTGACGTTGTTCAGCCCGCTCACCTGCCCGTACCACTTGGAGACGCCTTCGGCGTGAACCAGGG
>JANOGJ010000359.1:0-7545 GCA_031405995.1 Acidobacteriota bacterium | reverse complement strand
CGTGAAGTTCTCGAAGTCCGGGTTCTCGAAATCGGGGTTTTCGATGTCGGGAAACGCCGGCGTGTAGTTCTCGAAGTCCGGGTTCTCGATGTCCGGATGGGCGATCGTCAGGAACGAGACGGTCTTGTTCTCGATATCCGGGTTGTGAATCTCGGTCGCCAGGAGATCGAAGTTCTCGAAGTCCGGGTTCTCGAAGTCCGGGTTCTCGATGTCGGGCGCGCGCGGGTCGGCGTTGAGCGCCACGGCGGCGCTCGCGCCGGCCACGACCTGGCACGCCGCGTCCGCTTCGTTGACGTCCACACGGACTGCGGGGTTGGGGCTCGTCGAACTCACGAACACGGTGACCGCGCCGCCGGAACGACGCGGCACGGCGAGGCACCGATTCGTTTCGGATTCCGGCACGGGCGTGATGAGCGAACTCTGCAGGAACGACGCCCGGCCGGTGCCTGCCGGCGCGACGTCGGGCGGTTGGTTGGCGATGTGCACGCGGTAGATCTTCGGCTGCGACGTCGTGTTGTTCACGTGCACGACGAAGGCGCGCTGAATCGTCCCGGTGGGCTTCGGCGCCGACGGCACCGTCACGATGAGGCCCGGACGGATCATCGCGCCGAACACTTCCTGGTTCCGGGTGTTCGGCAGGTTGACCGCGGCCGTACAGGGCTGGTGGGGCATCGTCGGATCTTCCTCGCCCTGGAACGACGACAGCGCCGGCGGGGTGTATCCGGTGGCGTCCACCAGATCGGCCACCGTGTTGCCGCGCAGGCTGCGGTTGTCCGTCCACGCCAGGAAGAAGGTCGGCGCCTGGCCGCTCGCCGCCGTGTTCGGCACCCACGCGGAGCCGTTCCAGTGCAGCGTCTTCGCGGCCACGGCGATGTAATCGCCGAGGAACGGCACCATCCCTTGCTTGAAGATGCGCGAGTTGACGAAGTTGTCTTCCAGCTTGACGACTTGCGCGGGGCTGCCGGGTCCGAGATAGCCGGCCGGCGCGAATCCGGTCCGATAGCTCGAGACCTTGACCGACGGCGAGAAGACCAGGGCCGTGCCGGTCCACGTCCCCTGGGCCGCTCGAATGTCGGCCGTATGGCGCCGAATCTTGCCGTTCTGATCGCGGAAGTCGTTGATGAACTGCGTGAACACCTGCGCGTGGTCGTCGCGCGTGTCGTACCACGCGATCTGCGTCACGCCGTTGGCCGACGCCGCGCTCGGGATGAACTGGTGTCCGGCGGCCGCATTGTCCACCGTCACCGGCGCCGACCAGGAGTTGCCGTTCGTCGAACTCGAGACACGGATGCGGGAGAGCGGATCGGTCAGCGACCGGCGCTCGGCCCAGAACACGTGAAACGCGTTGCCGTCGGCGGTCGCCCAGGGCAGCGCGGTGGTTCGGAACGTGACGGAGCTCGTGCCCTGGTCGAAGGGGAGAATCGTCGCGAGCACGGCCGGCTTCGACCACGTCTGGCCGCGGTTCGTCGAGACCGAGTACTGGATCGACGACTCCGGCTGGTTCGAATCGGTGAAGGTCCGAAACGTCGCGAGGTACCGATTGCCCAATGCGGCGAGCGTCAGGCCCTGATTGATGTTGAGCGACTGGGTCACCTTCTTGCCGGGGCGATCCCACGTGGCGCCGCAGTCGGAGGACTTGACGATCCACACAGACGTGCCGTCGCTCTGAGCGCTCCCGAGAAACGTCGCGTAGCCGACGCTCACCTCGAACGCCGGCACCGTCCGAACACCCGGCGTGCCGTCAGCCTTCCGATAGGGGATGTCGCAGGTGCCCGCGCCGAGCATGTTGAGCATCGCGCCGGGCTTGTCGAGGAATCGGCCCGAAGTGCCGGTCGCGATCGTCTTGGGTGCGCCGATGGCCGGCACGAACGGATACCCATCTTCCTTGTTGACCTCCACCCACTGCTGGGAGAAGACGCCGCCGGCCGCGTTCTCACCGCGATTCCCGGCGATGAACACGTAGAGCATGCCGCCGGGGAACGGCAGCACGATCGGGTCGGCTCCGTATGACAGGCCTAACGAATCGGGACCGCCGCCCTTGAAGCCCGGCACCAGGCGGCTCACCCACGTGAGGCCGCCGTCGCGGGACATGTAGGCGCCCATCCACGCATCGCCGAGCAGGCCGTCAAAGCGATCCGCCCCGCGGTAGTCGTTGGCGCCGCACATCAGGTTGCCGGTTTCCGGCGAGAACGCGCACGACGGCTCGTTCTGCTGCTTCAGGCCGACGTCGGGCAAGAGGCCGCCGCAATAGGGCGGCGTCGAGCACGCGTCGGTCCGCGGCGTGGGTCCGACCAGACTGATGTTCTTGCCGGGAACTCCTTGGCCCGCAGCCTCCGAGGCGAGGCCAACCAACGACACGACAACGAAGAAGCAGACGGCAACGAGGATGCGAGTAGTTTTCATGAGGACCCCGCATTATCTCAGCGGCGACCAGGCAACCAAAGCTTTTACGTGTTTCAGATTTGTCAGTTCATAATGGACACGCCTCCATGATCTGTGCATGCGGCCGGGAATCACCGCCATCAGCCACGCGCTGCGTGTCTTGCGGCCGTCCGTTGGCCGCCGCTCCGGAGGCCGAGACCGGCGTGCCGTTCGGACGCGAAGGCGATCGGACCGTGCTCGCCGCCGGAAGCGAGGCGCTGACGGACTCGGGCGGTTTTGGGGCTGGTGCGGTCCCACCGGCTGCGGGTGGGCCGCGTCAGAAGGGCCCGCTCGAGATCGGGCAGGCGTTCGGGCGCCGGTATCACGTCATCAAGTTGCTCGGACAAGGCGGCATGGGCGCGGTGTATCAGGCCTGGGACGCGGAGCTCGGCATGGCGGTCGCGATCAAAGTCGTCCGACCGGAAATCGCGGCCAACCCCGACGCGGCCGCCGAACTCGAACGGCGCTTCAAGCGCGAGCTGGTACTCGCCAGGCAGGTCACGCACAAGAACGTCGTCCGGATCCACGACCTGGGCGAGATTGACGGGATCAAATACATCACGATGCAGTTCATGGACGGCGAGGACCTCTCGACCGTCCTCAAGCGCGAGCGCCGCCTGCCGGTGCCGCGCGTGGTGCGGCTGGCGCGCACGATGGTCGCCGGGCTCGTGGCGGCGCACGATGCCGGAGTGGTTCATCGCGATCTGAAGCCCGCGAACATCATGGTGGATGCCGACGACGAGGCCATCATTATGGACTTCGGCATCGCGCGGTCCGCCGGCGGGCCGGTCGTCGCCGGCGCTTCGGCGCCTGCGCCAGGTGCCGGGTCCTTCCCGGGGCACGGAGCACGGGCGGCGTACGAGACCGTCCTCGGGTCGATCGTCGGGACGGTGGAGTACATGGCGCCCGAGCAGGCCCGAGGGCTGCCGGTCGATCAGCGCGCGGACGTGTACGCGTTCGGCCTGATCGTGCGTGACATGCTGCTCGGTCGAAATCGCGTTCCGGAGCCCGCGGGCGCGCTGGCCGAGTTGCAGGGCCGTATGGCGCAGGCGCCGGCGTCGCCTCGCTCGATCGATCCTGGTGTTCCCGAACGCCTCGATCGTCTCGTTGCCCGGTGCCTCGCGCCTGATCCAGCGGCTCGGTACCAGACCACGCGGGAGGTGGCGGCCGAGCTGGATCGGCTCGATGCGGCTGGCCTGCCGCTGCCCGTGTACCGGCGTGTGACGCCGAGGCTCGCCGTTGCGGCCGGCGGTCTTGTCGTGGCGCTCCTCGCCGGCACATGGTGGTTCTCCCAGTCGCAGGCGCCGGCGGTCCAGCCAGATCCGGTGTCCGTGCTCGTCGCCGATTTCACCAACGGACCGCAAGACCCGCTGTTCGACGGGGTGCTCGAGCAGGCGCTCGGCATCGAGATCGAGCGTGCGTCGTTCATCACGGCCTACCCTCGCCGGGATGCCCGGCGCCTCGCCGCTGATGCCCGTCCGGGACGTCCCTTCGACGAAGAGGCGGCTCGGCTGGTGTCCCTGCGCGAGGGCGTGAAGATCGTGCTGGCCGGTGCGATCGAGGCTCGCGGGTCGGGCTATGTCATTTCGGTGAAGGTGGTCGATCCCGCTGCAGACACGCTCCTCGCCACCGCGACGGTGACGGCGTCGACCAAGCCTGACGTGCTGAGAGCCATCGGATCGCTCGCCGTCAGGGTTCGCGGCGAGCTGGGTGACGTGGCCCCGGACACTGGCGGCGCCGAGACGCTGACCGCAACGGTGCTCGACGCGGTGCGGGACTACTCGCAGGCGCAGGACCTCGCGCAGGCAGGAAAGGACTCCGCCGCGATCGAGCTCTACCAGAAGGCCATCGCGCGCGACCCCAACTTCGGACGCGCCTACTCGGGCCTGGCGACCAGCGCCTTCAAGACGGGACAGACGGCCGAAGCCGAGGAGGCCTGGAACAAGGCGCTCTCGCTCATGGACCGCATGACCGAGCGCGAGAAGCTGCGCACGATGGGCACGTATTTCCTCGGTCGGGCCCGGAACTACGACAAGGCCATCGACAACTACGAGCAGCTCGTGCGCCTCTATCCGGCCGACGGCGCGGGCCACAACAACCTGGCGATCGCGTACTTCAGCCGGCTGGACTTCCGGAAGGCGCTCGAGGAAGGCGGCCGCGTTCGCGACATCTATCCGAAGAAGCTCCTGTACCGCGGCAACTACGCGCTGTACGCGATGTACGCCGGCGATTTTCAGACCGCCACGAGTACTGCCGCCGAGGTGATCAAGGAGGATCCGAAGTACTTCAAGGCCTATCTGCCCCTGGCCATGTCCGCCCTCGTGACCGGATCGACGGCGGACGCCGGCGCCGCGTACGACCGCATGGCGACCGCCGGTCCGGGCGGCGCGTCGCTGGCTGCGATAGGACGGGCCGACCTGGCGATGTACGAGGGCCGCTACGGCGACGCCGAACGCATCCTGAAGGCCGGTATCACCGAGGACGACACCGCCAAAAACACGAGAGGCATGGCGGCGAAGTACGTCGCCCTCGGGGAGACCTATGCGGCGCTCCGGCGCGCCGGACCCGGGGCCGACGCCATCACGCGCGCGCTGGCGCTCAGTCGCGATGCGCAGGCCGCTGCCGCGGCGGTCTTGCTGGACGTCGGCCGCGCGAGCCAGGCCGCGGCGATCGGGCTCGATCTCGCCAGCCAACTTCAGCCGCAGAGCCGCGCGCACGCCAAGATCATCGAGGCGCGCATCGCGCTTCGGGAACGGAAGACGGTCCAGGCCGTCGAGGCACTCACCGCGGCCATCAAGCTCGCCGACCTGTGGACCGCGCGATACCTGCTCGGGGTGGCCTACATCGAAGCCGGCCACGGTCCGGAAGGGCTGGCCGAACTCGACGCTTGTATGCGGCGACGTGGGGAAGCCGTCGCGCTCTTCCTCGACGACGTGCCTTCAGGCCGCGTGCTGGCGCCCCTCAAGTACTGGCTGGCTCGCGCGCAGCAGGACGTGGGGCAGGTGGCGGGCGCCCGCGACAACTACACGGCGTTTCTCGCCTTGAGGACTCAGTCGCCTGAGGATCCGCTCGTGCGCGATGCGCGGCGACGCTTGAAAGCTCTCTCACCATGAAGAGCATGAAGAACATGAAGGACTTGATTGGGCGCCACCCCTTCTTGTCTTCATGCTCTTCATGTTCTTCATGGTGAGATCTGTTTCCGGATCGCGGTATCATTCGTTTTCGTGACCTCCCAATTCACGTGGCTGAACGGCGCGCTCGTCGAGACCGCGCGCGCCACGGTTCCGTTCCTCACCGTCGGCCTGCACTACGGCGTCGGCGTGTTCGAGGGCATTCGCGCGTACGACGCGGAGAAGGGCGCGGCGGTATTCCGGCTGCGCGACCACTTGCGGCGGCTGCACGGGTCGGCCCGCATCCTCGGGTTCCGCGAGTTGCCGTACTCGGTGGACGAGCTCGCCGCCGCGGTGGGCGAGACCATTCGCGCGAACGGTTTCGGCGGCTGCTACATCCGGCCGCTCGTGTACCTGGCCGAGGGCGGATGGAATCTCACCCTCGACACGGGCAAGCCGCACGTGGGCATCGCCGTGTGGAAGCAGACGGTGTACGCCGGCCATGACGTCGGCGGCGGGCTCAAGGCCAACGTCTCGAGCTTCACGCGCAGCCATCCCGGCGCGAACATGACGAAGGCCAAGATCGCGGGCAACTACGTGAATTCAGTGCTGGCCAAGACGGAGTCGCAGCGGCTCGGCTTCGACGAGTCGATCATGCTCGACCCGGAGGGCTACGTCGCCGAGTGCACGGGGGCCAACCTCTTCCTTGTGCGCAACGGACGGCTCCTCTCGCCGCCGCTCGACGCGATTCTGGAGGGCATCACGCGCGCGACGCTCATCACGATCGCGGGCGACGTCGGGATCGCGGTCGAGGAGCGCCGCCTCAGCCGCGATCAGCTGTACGTGGCTGATGAGGCGATGGTGTGCGGCACGGCCGCCGAAGTGGTCGGCATCACGGAGATCGACGGCCGCCGGATCGGCGACGGGCGCGTGGGGCCGGTGACCGCGCGGCTGACGCAGGCCTACGCGGACGCGGTGCGCGGCACGTACCCGCGGTCGGACGAGTGGCTGGAGTACGTGCGACCCCCTAGACGCGCTTGATCACGACGAAGCTGATGTCGTCGGCGGGCTCGCTGAACTCCAGCAGGTCGGTCTTGATCGCCTCGTAGATCTCCGTGGCGGGCTGGTGCTTGACGCCGCGGATCGTTTGTTCGAGCCGCGCCGGGAAGTAGTCCTCGCCCTCGCGGCGGTGCTCGGCCAGGCCGTCCGTGTGGAGCAGCAGGATGTCGCCCTGGCCCATCAGCACCCACTCGTTCATCTGGTAGTGCTCCTTGAAGCCGAGCTGGCTCGACGTCCGCTTGCGGTCGACGTCGAGCGACGGCATCATCCCGAGCGGTGGAAACGACACGCGCAGGTCCTCGCCGACCACCATGAACTTATCGTGCTCGTTCGAGAAGACCGCCGGGAACGGCTGCGCGGCGGAGAGGAACCGGAACCGCGCTTCTTCTGAAATCTCGCCGTAGATGAGCGACACGAACTTGTGCGCGCCCGACGACTGGTAGAAGCGGGTGTTCAGGTTCTCGAAGAGCCGCTTCGTCACCTGCCCGAACATGTCCATCTCGTAGATGGCGCCCAGCAGAAACGCCTGGTGCAGCATGGCGGCCATCAGGGCGTCGGTCGCGTGGTGGCCGGAGACGTCGATGAGCGCGATGCCGGCCTGGTGCTGGCCACGCTTCAGGTTCTCGACGACGTCGTGCCGGCCCTTGTCGGCGGCGTGCTTGATGCGGGCCTCGAGGTCGAAGCGCTGCTTGAAGTCCATGTAGATCAGGTGATCGCCGCCGAGCACGCCGTTGAAGGGCATGGTGCCGCCGCACACCTCGACGCCCTCCAGCCGTGGGGTTTCGCCGGGCTGCGGCTTGAGGTACTTCGCGATGTCTTCAAAATTCGCCAACTCGCGCGACAGTTGCGCTCCAGCCACTCGACAGCGTCGCGCGCCGCAGCAGCACGCCGTCCTTGGCGAGCATGTAGGACGTGCGGACGAGCATCTCGACGAACAGGCCGAAGGTGTTGAGCA
>JANOGJ010000355.1:0-3029 GCA_031405995.1 Acidobacteriota bacterium | reverse complement strand
GCGCATTCGTAGAGCTTCTCGAAGTAGTCGGACGCGTAGTAGACCCTGTCGCCCCACGAGAACCCGAGCCACCGGACGTCGTCCTGGATCGCGTCCACGTACTCGACGTCTTCGGTGACGGGGTTCGTGTCGTCGAAGCGGAGATTGCAGGCGCCGCCGAACTCCTGGGCGACGCCGAAATTCAGGCAGATCGATTTGGCGTGGCCGATGTGCAGGTAGCCGTTGGGCTCGGGCGGAAAGCGCGTGGCGACGCGGCCGCCGTGCTTGCCCGACGCGTTGTCGGCCACGACGATTTCTCGAATGAAGTCGGACACGGGAACCATTCTAATGGTGCGCCTCAAACCTCCGCCCCCGTGCTACTATGCGCCCCCTCAGTACCCATTCCCTGGAGGTTGCGATGGTGTCCGTCACGTCGCTCTGGCTGCCCATTCTCGTGTCCGCGGTGTTGGTGTTCATCGCCAGCTCGCTCATCCACATGGTCCTCGGGTACCACAAGAACGACTACCGCCAGGTGCCGGATGAGAGCGGCGTGGCGGACGCGCTGCGCCGGTTCAACATCCCGCCGGGCGACTACTGCCTGCCCCGCGCGGAGAGCATGGCCGAGATGAAGAACCCGGCCTTCGTGGAGAAGATCAAGAAGGGTCCCGTCCTGCTGATGACCGTCCTGCCGAACGGCCAGTGGGCCATGGGCAGCCAGCTCACGCAGTGGTTTTTCTTCAGCGCGCTCGTGAGCGTGTTCGCCGCGTACATCGCCGGCCGGGCATTCCACCCAGGGGACACCTACCTGGACGTCTTTCGCTTTGCCGGCTGCACGGCGTTCGTGAGCTACGCGCTCGGCGCGATCCCGCCCTCCATTTGGTACAAGAAGAGCTGGGCCACCACGCTGCGGACCGTGTTCGACGGCCTCGTCTACGGCCTGCTCACGGGCGGGACGTTCGGGTGGTTGTGGCCGACGATGTAGTCACAAGAGATCTCACCATGAAGAGCATGAAGAACATGAAGGGTCTTCCCTTTGGTACTTCTTCATCTTCTACATGTTCTTCATGGTGGAAGCCCTTGTGACAAGCCGCGCTTTCATCGTTCTGCTTGTCGCGGTCGGTGCGGCGCAATCTGGCACTCTTCGCTTTGAGCCCGTCGACCCCGACCGTCTCTCAGCCCCCGCCACGTTCCTGAACGCCTGGGCTGATTTCGACGGCGACGCAGACCTCGATCTGTTCGTCGGAATGGGCAGCGCGCCGAATCGTCTCTATCGCAACGATAAAGGGGCGCTCACGGACGTCGCGGCCGCGGTGGGCGTCGCCGACGCGCGCGCGACCCGCGCCGCCGCCTGGGGCGATGCCGACGCCGACGGCGACCCCGACCTCCTCGTCGGGTTCACGCCGGGCGCCGCGCCGCTGCTGAAGATCTACCGCAACAACAAAGGCCAGTTTGTCGATGCCACGACGGAGTTCGGCCTGGCCGTCACCGCCGGCGCGGTCCGCCAGACGGCGTGGGTGGACTTCGATTCGGACGGCGATCTCGATCTGTTTGTGGCGTTTCGTGACAAGCCGAACGCACTCTTTCGCAACGACGCCGGCAAGCTGACGGACGTCGCCGCGGCCGTCGGTCTGGCCGATCCGCGCAAGACGGTGGGCGCCCTGTGGTTCGACTACGACGAGGACGGCGACCTCGACGTCTACGTCGCCAACATGGACGGCGACGCGAACGGGCTCTTCCGGAATGACGCCGGCAGGTTCACGGACGTCGCGGTCGAGGCTGGCGCGGCCTGGGCCGGGCGCGCGCCCGGCGTCGCGACGAACGGCACGGTGCGTCCGTGCGCCGCCGACGTCAACAACGACGGCCGCCTCGACCTCATCGGCGCCAACTACGGTCCGATCGGCCTCCTGCTCAACCGCGGCGCCGGCAAGTTCGAGGACGTCTCGGCCGCCTGGAAGATCGCGATCGACGGCCGCTACGACACCTGCGCGCCCGCCGATGTCGATCACGACGGCCGGATCGATCTTTACGTGAACGGCACCGTCACGGGCGGCACGCAGCACCCCGACTTCCTGCTGCGTAACACGGGTTCGGCGTTTGAGGACGTGACACCTGCCGTGCTCAAGGCGCTCGCCGCCGACCACGGCGCGGCCTGGGCGGATTTCGATCGCGACGGGGATCTCGACCTGGCGCTGACCGGAGTCGCCGCCGCAGCCATGCCGCTGCTGTTCCGCAACATGCTTCCCGCCGAGGCCGCCGGTCGGTCGCTCTCGGTGCGCGTCGTCGACGGCAGGGGCCACGCCACGCTCGCCGGCGCGGAGGTCAGGCTCTTTGCCGCCGGCACGCGCCGGCTTCTGGGGATGCGGCTCGTCGACTCAGGCTCAGGCTACAACACGCAAGACGTCGCGCCGGTGCACTTCGGGCTGGCGAAGATCGAAGCGGTCGACGTCGAGGTGACGTGGCCTGGGGCGGGCAAGCGGGTGGTGACAACGGAGCGTGGCGTCAACCCGCGTGTCACAAGGGCTCTCACCATGAAGAGCATGAAGAACATGAAGACATGAGGGGTCTGACCCCGAATGGCGTAAGCCGGGTCTGACCCCGTCTGCGCTTCATGCTCTTTATGTTCTTCATGGTTAGAACTTCTGTCTGGCCTTCACGTAATCCAACGCGAACTGCTTCAACCCCGCGTTCGTGAGTCCGATCGCGGTCGCCTCGGTGGCCGCGCGCTCCTCGGTCCACTTGTCCACGAGCATGCGCTTCGCCATGAGCAGCGCCGCGGCGCGATTCGCGCTTCCGCAGTGAATGTAGACAGGCTGGTTGGCCTTGTCGCTCACCACCTTGATGAACGCGTCGGCCACGGCCATGTCCGGCTTCGCCGAGTTCAACGGCAGGTGGATGAACTTCATGCCGGCGGCTTCCGCGGCGGTCTTCGATTCGTCGATGGCCGCGCCGGTCTCGGTCGCTTCCCGCAGATTCAAGACCGACTTGTAGCCGCGCTTGGCGATCTCCACCAGCGCCCGCGGTTCCGTCGCGCCCCCGCACCCCACCGCATC
>JANOGJ010000353.1:0-2066 GCA_031405995.1 Acidobacteriota bacterium | reverse complement strand
GACGGCAGCGGGCTTCGGTGCCGGCTCGGCGCTGACGGTGATCCCGATTGCCAACATGATCCAGTCGAGCGGATATGAATCCGCGTTCCTGTGGTTCGGTCTTGGACAGGGCATCGTGGTGATGTTTGTCGGGTTGCTCTTGCGCGCGCCGGAGGCTGGCGAGGTCGCCGCACCTGCGGCTCCAGCTGTTCAGCAGACGCGGCGCGACTACAGGCCGGCTGAGGTGCTCAAGACGCCAGTATTCTGGGTCATGTACGCGATGTTCGTCATGGTCGGAGCCGGCGGCCTGATGGCGGTCGCGCAGTTGGGACCGATTGCGGCGGACTTCAACGTCGATGTCATCCCGGTCACCATCCTGGGACTGACCTTGCCGGCGCTCACATTCGCCTTGACGATCGACCGGGTGCTCAACGGGTTGTGCCGGCCGTTCTTCGGATGGGTGTCGGATCACATCGGCCGCGAAAACACGATGTTCATCGCCTTCTTCATCGAAGGCATTGGCATCTATGCGCTGCTCCTGTTCGCGGGCAATCCGCTGTTGTTCGTGATCCTGTCCGGCTTGGTGTTCTTTGCCTGGGGCGAGATTTATTCGTTGTTCCCGGCGACCTGCACCGACATCTATGGTCGCAAGTTCGCGACCACGAACTACGGCCTGCTGTACACGGCGAAAGGCACCGCGGCCTTGCTGGTCCCGTTGGCCAACATGTTGACTACGGCGACCGGCAGTTGGCACGCCGTGTTTTATGTCGCGGCGATCCTCAATATTGTCGCCGCCGTGATGGCCCTGGTCGTGCTGAAACCGATGCGCATCCGGACGATGGCGCAACACTGACCGCCGCACAAGGGGCTCGGCAAAGAACGTCAAAGTCCCGAACGTGTGTCTGGGGCTCGGCGTGAAGTGCATGACGCCCTACGAGATGCTGCGTCTGGAACGCGCCCGCTTCGTTCTACTGTGAGTTCCAGTGCATTGACGCTTCCCGAACGCTCCCTGCGATTGACGGTCAGCGGACGCCGCGCGCGGCACGACCAGCGCGCCGGCGTCCGCCAGCTTGTGATCGCCGGCTGGACAGGCCGCGATGCGGTAGTCGTAGAGCACCACATCCGTGAACTGGAGGCGTTGGGAGTCGCGCGGCCCCCCTCGATTCCGGCCTTCTATCGCGTGTCGACGAGCCGCTTGACCACTGATCCCGTCATCGACGTGAGGGGCGATCACTCGAGCGGTGAGGTCGAGTTCGTCCTGGTGCAGTGCGACGGACATCTGTATGTCGGCGTCGGCTCCGACCATACGGATCGGAAAGTGGAGACGTACAGCGTCGAGGTCTCCAAGCAGATGTGCGACAAACCACTCGCGGGCGAAGTGTGGCCGTTCGCCGACGTCGAAGAACACTGGGATGCGCTCGTCTTGCGCTCGTGGGCCGGTGTCGGAGCAGATCGCGTGCTGTATCAGGAGGGACCGGTGGCGGCCATGCGCACGCCGTCGGATCTTGTTCAGCGGTTCACCGGCGCCGCCCCGCTGCCGGAGGGGACGGTCATGTTCTGCGGCACCTTGGCCGCCCAGGGCGGCATCAGACCCTCGCCGCGATTCGAGTTCGAGATCGAAGACCCGGTGCTCGGGCGGCGGATCCGGCACGCGTATGACATAGTCTCGCTGCCATGCCAATGAACAAACCCCATCTGGAGTTCCACCGGCTGGATATGACCGCCGGCTGGGCGACGCCGGACGGGTATCCGGCCGGCATCAAGCAGAAGATTCTCGCAAGCGATCTCGACGAGCGGCGGAAGACCGGGAGCCGGACGCGGCTGCTTCGCTTCGATCCCGGCGTACACACGTCCGCGCCGTTCGTGCACGATCACTGGGAGGAGGTGTACCTGCTTTCAGGCGATTTGATCGTGGGCAACGATGCGGCCGGCAGGGGCGGCGAGGTGTTCGTGGGCCCCACGTATGCGTGCCGTCCGCCCGGTGTCGTCCATGGGCCTTTCAGATCGGAGCAAGGCTGTCTCCTGTTCGAAGTGCACTATTACGATGACGCGGGGCAGTAGCGCGACGCTTCCCGTCCTCATTGCCG
>JANOGJ010000346.1:0-1945 GCA_031405995.1 Acidobacteriota bacterium | reverse complement strand
ATCCCGTGCGCGATGTCGTCGCCGCCCTCCGCGAGCTGCGCACCGCCGCCGCCGCCGGCAATCCGTTCGACCTCTTCATCGCCGACGCCGTCCGCCCGGAGAGCCCCGGCGTCAAGCTCGCCTCGACGATTGACACCTATCCCGAGCTTGCCTCGACGCGCGTGGTGCTCCTCGTCATGGACTCGGTCGGCATCGGCGAGTTGCCGGATGCCGATCGCTACGGTGACGAGGGCAGCAACACCGTCGGCAACATCGGGCGCGCGATCCCGCTACGAGTTCCCACACTCCGGTCGCTCGGGTTGTCCCGCCTCGTCGACATGGGCGGCGCCGATCCCGCGCCGATCGGCGAGTTCGGCCGCATGGCGGAGGCGTCGCCCGGGAAGGACTCCGTCACCGGTCACTGGGAGATCGGCGGGATCGTTCTTGACCGCGCGTTCCCGACGTTCCCACACGGCTTTGCGCCCGATCTCATCGCCGAGTTCGAGCGGCGCATCGGCCGCGCGACGATCGGCAACACCGTGGCGTCAGGAACCGCCATCATCGACGTCCTAGGCCCCGAGCACGTGCGGACGGGCGCGCCGATTGTCTACAC
Organism: Acidobacteriota bacterium; assembly: GCA_031405995.1. Taxonomy (GTDB): domain Bacteria; phylum Acidobacteriota; class Vicinamibacteria; order Vicinamibacterales; family SCN-69-37; genus JANOGJ01. Next base: position 1,353 of record JANOGJ010000346.1, on the reverse strand, counting down.
GTCGGCGGACAGCGTCTTTCAGATCGCCGCGCACGAGTCGGTCATCCCAATCGCCGAGCAATACTGGATCTGCGGCGTCGCGTTCGAGCTCGTCGGCCGCGGTCTCGGCGTCGGCCGGGTGATCGCCCGGCCCTTCATCGGCGAGCCCGGGCACTTCACGCGGACCGCCAACCGGCGCGACTTCGCGCTCGATCCCATCGCGCCGACCCTGCTCGATCGACTGACCGAGGCCGCCGTGCCCGTTGTCGGCATCGGCAAGATCGAGGATTTGTTCGCGGGACGCGGCGTGGGCCGCGCCATCCACACGACGTCCGACGACGACGGCATGGACGCGGTCGAGGCGGAGCTCGGGCGGGCCGATCGGGGCCTCATTTTCGCCAACCTCGTGGATTGCGACACGTTGTACGGCCATCGCAACGACGTCGCCGGCTACGCGGCCAATCTCGAGCGTTTCGACGCGCGGCTCGCGCGCCTGCTGCCGCGGCTGGGCCCATCTGATCTATTAATTGTGACCGCCGACCACGGCAACGATCCGACGACGGCGTCAACCGACCACTCGCGCGAGTACGTGCCGCTGCTCCTGGCGGGGTGGTCGGTGCGAGCCGACGTGGATCTCGGCACGCGCCCGACCTTCGCCGATCTGGGCCAGACGCTCGCCGACCTGTTCGGCGTCCCGCCGCTTGGGCACGGGACGAGTTTCCTCGCCGCGGTCCTGCGATAAACTCCAAGGCCGCGATGCCGACGATTCGAGAGGACCTGGAAGCCCGCGAGTTTGACTTCCTCGCGCCCCAGGCCGCCAAAAGCCGCGAGAGCAAGGGCCGCGTGCGGCCCGAGGCCGACGATCCTATCCGCCCGGCGTTTCAGCGCGATCGCGATCGCATCATCCACTCGAAGGCGTTCCGGCGGCTGAAGCACAAGACGCAGGTCTTCTTCGCGCCGGCCGGCGATCACTACCGGACACGCCTGACGCACACGCTCGAGGTGTCGCAAATCGCGCGCAGCATCGCCAAGGTGTTGCGGCTCCACGAGGAGCTGACCGAGGCCATCGCGCTCGGCCATGACCTCGGCCATCCGCCGTTTGGCCACGCAGGCGAGCGCGTCATCGACGGCCTCGTGCCCGGCGGGTTCAGCCACTACGAGCAAAGCCTGCGCGTGATCGACGTGCTCGAGAACAACCGTCAGGGACTGAACCTCACGTTCGAGGTGCGCGACGGGATCGCGCGGCATTCCAAGGGCAAGCACGGCCTGCCTGTCGGCGCGCCGCCCGAGCACCGCGCGTCCACGCTCGAGGGCCAGATCGCCCGTGTCTCGGACATCGTCGCCTACGTGAACCACGACATCGACGACGCGGTG
>JANOGJ010000343.1:0-5842 GCA_031405995.1 Acidobacteriota bacterium | reverse complement strand
GTCGTGGGGCTCGCCGGTGTAACACAGCGTGACGCGGCGGCCCAGCTCGTCCAGGTCGACGTCGAGGGGCACGCGGTGGATGCCGTCCACGCCGAGCTCGAGCGCGGCGATGCCGCCGTAGAGCGCCGGCCGGTAGTCCTGCACGCCGGTCGGCACGCCGATGACCTGGGCCTCGATGTTCATGACGACGGTCAGGAGCGCCTCGTCGGCGAGCGGCCGGCCCGTCCACGCGGCGAGCGCGGCGGCGACTGCCACGTTCATGGCGGACGACCCCGCGATGCCCGCGCCGACGGGCGACTCCGAGCGCGTGCGCACGTCCACGCCCCTCGCGCCGAAGTGCCGGACCAGCCGCGCGAGGAGCGGCAGCGTGTCGAGGCCCATCGCCTCGGGGCCGGCGGCCTCGACGGCCTCGCCGGTGTCGTCCGACACGAGGGAGACGTGGTAGTCGCGCCTCGAGGTCAGCGTGCAGTGCGCGCGCAGGCTGATGGCGGCGTTGATGGTCTGGGCGTGGTCGTGCAGGAGGTAGAGCGGCCAGATGTCGTACGTGCCGCCCGCCAGATCGATCCGCGTCGGGGCGGAAGAGTCGATGCGCACCCGCGCATTATAATGGCCGTCGAATGTCGCTTCGGGATCTGCGGCGCCACGCCGGCCGCCTCGCCATCGTCGGATTCAGCGGATCGAGCGTGCCCGACGATCTCCGTCGTCTGGCCGCCGCGTTCGATCTGGGCGGCGTCATCTACTTCGCGCGCAACGTCGTCGAGCCGCGGCAGGTCGCGGAACTCTCACGGGAGGTCGCGGACCTCGCGCAGGACTGGCCGTTCTGGATCAGCGTGGACCAGGAGGGCGGCCGCGTCGCCCGACTGAAGCCGCCCTTCACCGAATGGCCGCCGGCCGTCACGCTGGGACGCAGCGCCGACGAGCGGTTGGCCGAGCGGTTCGCCACCGCGCTCGCGGCCGAACTGCGGGCGGTCGGCATCAACCTCGACTACGCGCCCGTGCTCGACGTCCATACCAACCCGGCCAATCCCGTCATCGGCGACCGCGCGCTGGCCGATCGGGCGGAGGTGGTGGCCAGCCTCGGCGCCGTGATCATCCGCGCGCTGCAAGCGGGCTCGGTCGCCGCCTGCGGCAAGCACTTTCCGGGCCACGGCGACACGAGCGTCGACTCCCACGAAGCGCTGCCGATTGTCGAGCACGAGCGCCGGCGCCTCGACGCCGTCGAGCTGGTGCCGTTCGCGCGCGCCGTCCGCGAGCGCGTCGCGACGATCATGACCGCGCACGTGATGGTGCCCGCGATCGACGAGCACCACATCGCCTCGTTCTCGCCGGCCGTGGTCGGCCTGTTGAAGTCGACGCTGGGATTCGATGGCGTCGTGATCAGCGACGACCTCGGTATGAAGGCGGTGAGCGCGACAACCCCGCTGCCGGACGCGGCGGTGGCCGCGATCCGGGCCGGGTGTGACGCCGTGCTGCTGTGCAACTCCACTTCGGGCGAGCAGACCGAGGCGATCGAGGCCCTGATTCATGCGGGCGAATCCGGTGAGCTGACACAGAAGCGGCTCGATGACGCGCTCGTGCGCCAACGACGCGTGAAGGAGCGCTTTGCCACGTCGTTCAGCCGGCCGGCGGCGGACGCGATTGACCTCGTGGGATGCGCGCGGCACCAGGACGTCGCGCGCGAGATGGCGACGTGGCGGTGATGACCGACCAGACCGCCGCCGGCCTCCTCAAGTTCAGGCCCGTCAAGCCGGGCAGCCGCGTCGCGCTCGTGGCGCCGGCCAGCGCGTTCGACCGCGCGGAATTCGAGGCCGGCGTCGCCGAGTTGACGCGCCTCGGGCTCGAGCCGGTGTGGGATGAGACCGTGTTCGAACGCCAGGCGCTGTCGGCCGGCCGGCCCCAGGTGCGCGCCGAGGCGCTCATGCGCGCCTTCGACAGCATGGGCGCCGACGCCGTCATCGCGGTGCGCGGCGGATACGGCAGCGTTGAGGTCCTGCCGCTGCTCGACGTCGACCGCATCCGCAAGTCGCGGACGGCGTTCGTCGGCTACAGCGACGTCACATCGCTGCACAGTTTTCTCGGGTCGACCGTCAAGCTGGCCTCGGTGCACGGCGCCATGGTGGACGGCCGCCTGGCGAAGGGGCCGTCCGCGTACGACCCTGGCTCGTTCCTGAAGTGCCTGAGTGAGGAGCCCCTGCGGGAGCTGCCGCCGGACGGACTGGAGATGCTCGCGCCCGGCGCCGCGTCCGGGCCGCTTTTCGGCGGCAACTTGACCCAGATCCTCGCGTCGCTGGCGACCCCTTTCGAGTTCCGCCCGCCGTTCGGTCACATCCTGTTCCTCGAAGAGGTCAACGAGCGGCCGTACCGGCTCCATCGCATGCTGACGCAGCTGAGGCTGGCGGGCCGGCTGCAGCGGGCCGCGGGCGTCGTGTTCGGCCAGCTGCCCGGCTGTGATGAGCCCGGTGGCCGCGTCACCGCGCGCGACGTCATCGCCGAGGTCATGGACGGATTCCAGGGGCCGGTTCTCCTCGGCTTTCCGTCCGGCCACACGACGACGCCGCTCATCAGCCTGCCGTTCGGCGTGGAGGCGAGGGTCATCGCGGGTCCGCACCCGGGACAGTCGCGACTCAGCCTCGACGAAGCGGCGGCGTGCCCGTGAGCGATCGCCTCCACTTCATCGGCGTCTGTGGCACCGGCATGGCGACGCTGGCCGCGATGCTCAAGCGCCGCGGCCATGACGTGCAAGGCTCCGACCACAACGTCTACCCGCCGATGAGCGACTTCCTCGCGCGCGAGGGCATCCGGGTGCTCGACGGCTACGACGCGGCGCACATCACGTCGGCCCTCGACAGTGTCGTCGTCGGCAACGCGATCTCGCGCGGAAATCCCGAACTCGAGGAAGTGCTCGACCGGAAGATCCGGTTTCAGTCGCTCCCCGAGGCCATTCGCGATCGCTTCCTCTGGGATTCGCGGTCGATCGTGATCGCCGGCACGCATGGGAAGACGACGACGACGGCGCTCGCCGGATGGTTGCTTGCGGCCAACAGCCGCGATCCCAGCGTGCTCGCCGGCGGCATTTGCGTCAACTTCGACGGGAGCTACCGGCTGGGGTCGGGACGCGACTTCGTGATCGAAGGCGACGAGTACGACAGCGCGTTCTTCGACAAGACGGCCAAGTTCCTCAAATACCTGCCGGACATCGCCGTCGTCGGCAACCTGGAATACGACCACGCGGATATCTACGCCGATATGGAGGCGCTGCGGGTGGCGTTTCGCCGCTTTGTCGCGCTCGTGCCGCGCAACGGGCGGCTCATTCTCGGCGCCGACAGCCCGGAGGCGATGCGGCTGGCGCACGAGGCGCGGTCGGCCGTGGAGACGTTCGGCGTGTCGGGAAAAGCCGACTGGCGCGCCTCGGAGATCCAGGCCGGCACGGACGGCGTCGTCTTCGAGCTGACCGTGCGCGGCGAGCGGGTCGGCCACGTGCGCCTACCGCTCTTCGGCACGCACAACGTGCAGAACGCGCTGGCGGCGATGGCCGCGGGCGCGGGCGCCGGCCTGTCGGTGGAGGAGATGATCCCCGCGGTCGCCACATTCCGCGGCGTCCGCCGGCGACTCGAACTGCGCGGCGTCGCGAATGGCGTCTCGGTGTTCGACGACTTCGCGCATCATCCGACGGCGATTCTGGAGACGCTCCGCGCCATCCGCCGGTCGCGCCCCGATGGCCGGCTGTGGGCCATTTTCGAACCGCGGTCGGCGACGTCCTGCCGCCGGATCTTCCAGGACGATTTCGCCCGTGCGTTCGCCGAGTCCGGCGCCGACGAGGTCATCCTCGCGTCCGTGTTCCGCGCGTCGCTGCCGGAGGCGGAACGCCTGTCGGTCGACGATCTCGTGCGGGTGCTCTCGGTCGGGGGCACGCACGCCCGTCACATCCCCACGACCGCCGGGATTGTCGAGGCCGTCGCCGCCGAGGCGCGTGCGGGCGACCTCGTCGTCATCATGTCCAACGGCGGGTTCGACGGGATTCACGACACGCTGCTGGCCGCGATGCGTGCGACGGCGGGAGGCGGCTGAGATGGACCGGGAGCGGTTCGCCGCGCGCGTGCGCGACGTCGTGCCGGCCGCCGCCGTCCAGGCCGGGGCCGCGCTGGCGCCGCTCACGACGTTCAACGTCGGCGGTCCCGCCGACTGGCTGGTGGACGTCCACAGCGTCGCCGAACTGCGCGGCGTCATCGCGACGGCGCGCGAAGCCGGGGCGCCGGTCACCATCCTGGGCGGCGGGTCCAACGTCGTCGTCTCCGACCGCGGGCTGAAGGGCGTCGTCCTGCGGCTTCGGCTGACCGACATCTCGCAGCCGGGCGCGGACCGCGTGCGCGCCGGCGCCGGGGTGACGATGAACGGCCTGGTGCGGTGGACCATCGGGCGCGGACTCGCCGGCCTCGAAGCGTGGGCCGGCACTCCGGGGACGGTCGGCGGCGCGATTTTCGGTAACGCGCACTTCGCCGGACGGAATATCGGCGACCGGGTGACCGGCGCGCTGGTGGTGTCGACGAGCGGCGAAGTGGTGGCGCTGTCGCACGACGAGATGGAGTTCGCGTACGATACGAGCCGCCTGCGACGGACGGGCGAGGTTCTCGCGTGGGCGGAGTTCGGCGTCGCGCCGGGCGGGTCCGAGGCGCTCCGGCGAACGGCGCGCGAGTCCCTGGCGTTTCGGAAGGGGACGCAGCCGCTCGCGCAGCCGAGCGCCGGCTGCATCTTTCAGAATCCCGATCCGGCGAGGGATCGGCTGCCGGCCGGAATACCGGCGTCGGCCGGCGCGCTGATCGACCGCGCGGGACTCAAGGGGCATCGCGTCGGCGGCGCCGCGATCTCGGCGACGCACGCGAATTTCATCGTTAGCGATGGGCAGGCGACCGCCGGTGACATCCGGGCGCTCGTGGAAACGGCTCGCCGGGCGGTCCGGGACAAGTTCGGCGTGGAGCTGAAAGACGAAGTCGTGTTCCTGGGGGAGTTCTAGAAAAGCCTCCACCATGAAGTACATGGAGAACATGAAGATCGGAGGGTTGGCCCCAAGCTATCCTTCATGTCCTTCATGTTCTTCATGGTGAGATCTTGTGACAAGCGGGTATGAATGTCTGACTTGGTAATCCGCGGCGGAAAGCCGCTCTGCGGCCGCGTGTCGGTCGAAGGGAACAAGAACGCCGCGTTGCCGCTGCTCGCGGCGTGCCTCCTGACGTCCGAGACGTGCGAGCTGCGCAACGTGCCTCGCATTCGCGATGTCGAGGTCATGATCGCGCTGCTGCGATCGCTCGGCGCCGAAGTCGAAGGCGACGGGACGACGACGGTGCGCGTGACGTGCCGGGAGGTGCGGTCGTCGGAGCCGGACGCCGCCCTGGTCGGCCGGTTGCGGGGGTCGGTGCTGCTTCTGGGCGCGCTCCTCGGCCGGACGGGGAAGGTCAGCCTCGCGCCGCCCGGGGGCGATTTCCCGGCCCGGCGCACGATCACGACGCACCTGCAGGCGCTCATCGCGCTGGGCGCGCGCGTGGTGGACGAGCCCTCGAGCCACCGACTGGAAGCCCCGGCGGGCCTCACTGGCACGTCGATGTATCTGCTCGAAGCGTCCGTCACGGGCACGGAGACGGCGCTCATCGCCGCGGCCACCGCTTCGGGCGTGACGGAAATTCGTCACGCGGCGTGCGAGCCGCACGTGGTCGAGCTCTGCCAGTTCCTCGCGGCGATGGGCGTCCGGGTCGAGGGCATCGGCACGTCGTCGATCAGGCTGGAGGCGGGCGGCGCCACCCTGCGGGGCGTGACTCATACGCTCGGCGGCGACTACATCGAGGCGGGG
>JANOGJ010000330.1:0-16471 GCA_031405995.1 Acidobacteriota bacterium | reverse complement strand
CGTCGCCTACGTCGGACTGCACGTCGGCAAGACCCAGATCTACGTCCGCGCGCTCGGCGACGCCGCGCCCAGAGCCCTCGACGGCACCGAGGGCGGCGACAGCCCCTTCTTCTCTCCAGATGGCCAATGGATTGGCTTCTTCACCGCATCCAAGCTCCGAAAGATCGCGGTGGGCGGCGCGGCGCTGCAGACGCTCGCCGACGCGCCGGGGCACCGCGGCGGCAGTTGGAGCGACGACGGCTACATCTATTTCGCACCGACGAACATCGGCGGCATCTGGCGCGTGCCGGAGGCCGGCGGCACGGCCACCGAGGTCACCAAAAAGGATCCCGAGAGCGGCGAGATCAGCCATCGCTGGCCGCACGTCATCGCGGGCACAGGCCGGCTCCTGTTTGCGGCCTGGACGGGCCCGGGCGACGACGAGGCGAGCGTCGCGACGCAGACGATTGGCGAGCCCGGCCATCACGTGCTGGTGAAGGGCGGCGACGCGCCGCGCTACGCCCGGACGCCGGGGCTGCTGTTCTACTCCCACGTCGGCGAACTCTTCGCGGTGCCGTGGCAACCGACCGAGACGACGCTCGGCCGGGCCGTCCCGGTGGCGATGTCCGAGCATACGAACGATGGCGGCCTGAACGAAGGCGCCGGTAACTACGCCGTGTCCGGCAACGGCACGCTGGCGTACCTCGCCGGTGGGCGGGCCCGCAATTCCATGCGACTGGTCTGGATCGATCGTGCCGGCACCGTCGAGGCCACGCCGTTGCCGGAGCGCAACTACGAGAATGCGGCGATTGCGCCTGACGGCACGCGGGCGATCGTGCAGATCGGGGAAGGCACGACCAGCCTGTGGATCTATGATCTCGGCCGCCACACCTTGACGCCCGTCGCCGGCGGCGCCGTCAGCAGCCAGGCGCCGCTCTGGACGTCCGACGGCGCGCGCGTCATCTACCGGGGCACGCGCAAAGGCTTTCGCAACCTCTTCTGGCGGCTGGTGGACGGCTCCGGCGACGAGGAGCGGCTCACGACGAAACCCGATGTCTCGCAGACGCCCACCTCGGTGTCAGTCGACGGTCACTGGCTGCTGTTCAACGAGAACGGACCGCAGGAAGCGGGCGGCGGCGTCGGGATCTGGGTGATGCGGCTCGACGGCGATCGGGCGCCTCGTCGCCTGTTCGCGGCGCCGGCCGGAGAATCCGACGGCCAGTTCTCGCCGGACGGCAAATGGATCGCGTATCAGGCGGCGGTCTCGACGCGCCAGGAAATCTACGTGATGCCGTTTCCCGGGCCCGGCCCGAGACGCCAAGTCTCAACCGGCGGCGGCACCGAGCCGCTCTGGTCGCGCGACGGAGGCGAGTTGTTCTTCCAGAGCGGCACCAGGCTGATGGGCGTCACCGTCACACCGGGCGCGACGTTTGCCGCGAGCGCCCCGCGCGTCGTCCACGAAGGGCGCTTTCTGAAGACCGTCAACGGCAACACGCCCTGGACCATGACCAAGGATGGCCGGCGTTTCTTGCGCATTCAGCAGGTGGAACCGGAGCGGCCCGTCACGCATATCTCGCTGGTCCTGAACTGGTTGGACGAGGCGACGCGGCTGGTCGCGGGCGGAGGGAAGTAGGGCACGGCCTGGCTTGCTGGGGCCCGGTCCGCGCCGCTCGTAAGGTCGGGCTTGCGGAACGACACAACGCCCATCGGCCGAGTACAATCCCGCCTGCCTTGCCCCTAACCCCCGGCACCCGACTCGGTTCTTACGAAGTCCTTGCCGCGATTGGTGCTGGCGGCATGGGCGAGGTCTAACGCGCGCGCGATACGAAGCTCAATCGCGACGTGGCGATCAAAGTCCTGCCGGAGATGTTCGCCGCCGACGCGGACCGGCTCGCGCGCTTCACGCGGGAGGCGCAGACGCTCGCGGCCCTCAATCACCCGAACATCGCGGCAATCTACGGAATTGAGACCCCTTCGACAGGCTCAGGGCAGGGCCGCGCGCTCGTCATGGAACTGGTCGAAGGCGAGGACCTCTCCGAGCACATCGCGCGCGGACCGATCCCACTCGCCGAGGCCTTGCCCATCGCGTGCCAGATCGCCGACGCACTCGAAGCCGCGCATGAGGCCGGGATCATCCATCGCGACCTCAAGCCCGCGAATATCAAGGTCCGGCCCGACGGCACCGTGAAAGTACTCGACTTCGGCCTCGCCAAGGCCATGGACCCGACGGGCGGGTCGGGCGCCGAAGCGATGAACTCCCCCACCCTGACCGCGCGCGCGACGCAAATGGGGATGATCATCGGCACCGCCGCCTACATGTCCCCCGAGCAGGCGCGCGGCAGGGCCGTCGATCGCCGCGCCGACATCTGGGCCTTTGGCGTCGTGCTCTACGAGATGCTGACGGGCCGGCGCGCGTTCGCGGGCGACGACATCTCGATCACCCTTGCCGCCGTCCTGAAAGACAACGTGCCCCTGGGCGAACTGCCGGCCGGCGTACCGGCGCCGGTGCGCCGTCTGCTGCGCCGGTGTCTGGAAAAAGATCCAAAGCAGCGCCTGAGTTCGATCGGCGACGCGCGCCTCGAGCTGAACGAACACGATGACGCGATGCCGGCCGCGGCCGTTCTCGCGGTGCCGAGGTTCCGCATCGACCAACGCCTCGCGGTCGCGGCGGTGGCCCTCGCCGGCGTCGCCGCGATCGCAGCCTGGGTCCTCAAGCCCGCGCCAGTCACACCGCGCGCGGCCCCGGCCAGATTCGCGATCGCGTTGCCCAAGGACCTGCCGTACAGCCGCACGGCGGACCGCGTCATCGCCATTTCGCCGGATGGATTGCGCGTGGCGTACATCGCCGGGGCGCAGCTCTTCGTGCGCGCCCTTGACCAACTCGAACCCGTGGCCGTCGCCGGCGTCCGCGATCCGCGCGAGGTGTTCTTTTCCTCGGACAGCCAGTGGGTCGGGTTCTACATGAGTTCGAGACTATGGAAGGTGGCGGTGACGGGCGGAGCCCCGCTCCCCTTGTGTGAGTCCCTGCCGCCGCTCGGCGCCAGCTGGACGGGCGACGAGATTCTCTTCGGTCAGGACAAAGGCATCATGCGCGTCGCCGCGGGTGGCGGCACGCCGGAACTCGTCATCCCGAGCACGGCCGGACAGGGCCGCGCGTCACACCCGTGGCGCGTGCCGGGAAGCGGTGAAATCGTTTTCAGCCGGACCGCGACGATTGGGAACTGGGACGAAGCCGACATTCTGGCCAAGCCGGCCGGAGGCGCGGAGCGCGTGATCCTGCGGGGCGGGTCGGACGCGCGCCTCCTGCCGACCGGCCACCTGGTGTATGGGCGACGGGGTGAGCTGTTGGTCGTGCCGGTCAGTCGCACCACTCTCGCGATCGAAGGCACGCCGGTGGCTCTCGTCAACGGCGTGCCGGGCGGGAGTTCCGGCCTGACCGGGGTGCGTCAATACGCCATCTCGGACACCGGCACGCTCGTACACGTATCCGGCGCGGTTGACGAACAGACCGAGCTGGTCTGGGCGGACCGGCGGGGCCGCGAGGAAGTCCTCACGACCGAAACCCAGGCGACCTACCCGCGCGTGTCCCCGGACGGCCAGCGCATCGCGTACAGCGCCTCGGTCGCCGGCAACACGGATATCTACATCTATGAGTGGGCGCGGAAAGCCCGAATGCGGCTGACGTTCGACCCGACCCAGGAGCAGGCGCCGTTCTGGTCGGCCGACGGCAAACGCGTCATCTACGCCTCGGGCCGGAACGACGGCGCCGCCAATCTCTACTGGCAGCCGGCCGACGGCACCGGATCGGCCGAGCGGCTCACCACCAACCCGAACCAGCAGTGGCCGTACGCCGTCACGCGCGATGGCGCGACGCTCGTCTACATCGAACTGGATTCCAAGACCGGGTTCGACATCTACTCGGTGCCGCTCAGCGGCGAGCGCAAGCCCCGCCCTCTGCTCACGACCCCGGCCGACGAGCGCCGGCCGACGCTCTCGCCCGACGACAAGTGGATGGCGTACCAGTCGGACGAATCCGGCAGTTTCGAAATCTTCGTGCGGCCGTTTCCTGATATCAACGGCGGGCGCTGGCAGGTCTCGGCCGGCGGCGGCGCGTCGCCCCTGTGGGGCACCGACCTGCACGAGATCTTCTTTCGACGAGGCCAGTCGGTCGCGCGGGTCGGCGTGTCCACCACGCCGACGTTCGCGCCCGGGACGCCGGCGACGTTGTTTCAGACGAACCTGATGCCGGACGCGGGTGGCATTCAATACGCACTCGCCCCTGGGGGCAAGCGCTTCGTCCTGATCAAGACCCACGCATCCGCGGAAACACGCAGCGAGTATCACGTGGTGCTGAATTGGTTCGACGAGGTTCGGGCGCGAGCGCCGCGGATCAAGTAGGGCGGCCTGGCCGCCGGGCTTCAGGTCCGCGCCGCTCGTAAGGTCGGGCTTGCGGAACGACACCACGCCCACCGGCCGAGTACAATCCCGCCTGTCTTGCCCCTAACCCCAGGCACCCGACTCGGGTCTTACGAAATAGTCAGCCCCCTCGGCGCAGGAGGGATGGGCGAGGTCTATCGCGCGCGCGATACGAAGCTCAATCGCGATGTCGCGATCAAAGTCCTGCCGGAGATGTTCGCCGCCGACGCGGATCGCCTCGCGCGATTCACGCGCGAAGCGCAGACGCTCGCGGCCCTCAATCATCCGAACATCGCGGCGATTTACGGAATTGAGACCCCTTCGACAGGCTCAGGGCAGGGCCGCGCGCTCGTCATGGAACTGGTCGAGGGCGAGGATCTCTCCGCCCACATCGCGCGCGGGCCGATGCCGCTCGCCGAGGCGCTGCCGATCGCGCGTCAGATCGCCGACGCGCTCGAGGCCGCGCACGAGGCGGGGATCATCCATCGCGATCTCAAACCCGCCAATATCAAAGTCCGGCCCGACGGCACCGTGAAGGTGCTCGACTTCGGCCTGGCCAAATTGGTGACCGCCGGGTCTGAAGACCCGGCCTCCATGGGAAGCGCCGGGCTGGCGAACTCCCCGACCCTCACCGCGCGCGCCACGCAAATGGGGATGATCATCGGCACCGCCGCCTACATGTCGCCCGAGCAGGCCCGCGGCCGAGCCGTCGATCGGCGCGCGGACATCTGGGCCTTCGGCGTCGTGCTGTTTGAGATGCTCACGGGCCGGCGCGCGTTCGCCGGCGACGACATCTCGATCACGCTCGCCGCCGTCCTGAAGGACTCGGTGCCCATGGGCGAATTGCCGGTGGGCGTGCCCGCGCCCGTGCGCCGCCTGCTGCGCCGATGTCTGGAGAAAGACCCGAAGCAGCGCTTGAGCGCGATCGGCGACGCGCGCCTGGAGCTGAACGAAGCAGAGCACGCCGGGTCTGAAGACCCGGCCTCCATCGGCAACCCGGGGCTCCGCGGAGCGGCGCGCCCATCCTGGCCCTGGCTTCTCGCCGGCACCGCGGCCGGCGTCGGCGTCGCGTCGCTCGTGCTGTTCCAGGTGCTGCGGCCCGCGCCCGCGCCGGAAGCCCGTCGCCTGTCGATCCTGGCGCCGGACAACGCGCCGCTGTATGCCGACTCCCGGCAATCCGCGATTTCGCCGGACGGCCGCTACGTGGCCTTCGTGACGGGCTCCATCAACGGGCAGGAGGCGACGCAGCTCTGGGTCCGCGCGCTCGCCGAACCGACCGCGCGACTGATTCAAGGCGTCGCCGGCGCGCACCTGCCGTTCTGGTCTCCCGACAGCCGGCGCATCGGCTTCTTCGCCGAGGGCAAGCTGAAGGCCGTCGCTGTCGAGGGCGGCCGGGTGGACGTCGTGTGCGACGCCCCGGCTGGCCGCGGCGGCACGTGGGGCGCGTCGAACGTCATCGTGTTCGCGCCGGCGAGTGCGGGCGTGCTGATGCGCGTGGATGTGGCCGGCGGCGAGCCGAGGCCGGCGACGTCGCTGGACGCGGAACGGAAAGAGACCGGCCATCGGTTCCCCTTCTTCCTGCCGGACGGCCGGCACTTCCTCTTTGCCGCGCTGCCCGCGCCCAACGCCCAGTTCAGCCTCTTCGTCGCTTCGCTCGACGATGCCACGCGAACAGCGGTCGGGTCGGCCGGCAGCGCCGCGGTCTACACCGAGCCGGGCTTTCTGCTGTTTGCCAGGAAAGGCGTGCTCGTCGCGCAGCCGTTCGACGCGGCGGGCCTGCGCCTGTCAGGCGACGCGGTGACGCTCGACGACGCGCCCGGCGATATCGGCTGGCAGTACTCCGCGAGCCCGGCGGCGTCGGCCACGGCCAACGCCCTCGTCTATCTGAACGATCCGTTCTCGAATACGCGCCTGGCGTGGGTGGACCGAGACGGCCGGGACCTGGGCGCCGTTCAGGCCCCTGCCGCCCGATACTCCGAGGTCAGGCTCGCGCCCGACAATCAGCGCGCCGCGGTCGTCCGAGCCGTTTCCGGGACGAAGTCGGCCGTCTGGGTGATCGATCTCTTACGCTTTGGCGCCAACCGCGTCGCCGACGGCCCAGGGCTGAACTACCAGGTCGTATGGTCGCCGGAAGGGACTCGTCTCGCCTACACGAACGACGCCAGCGGCTCGGAACAGCTGTTCGCGCGCGATGCGGGCGGGGCGACGCCCGAAGTCCAGGTGTATGCGTCGCCGACGCTCTTCAAGAAGGCGCGGTCCTGGTCGGCGGACGGCACCCTGCTCTTCGCGGAACTCTCGCCCGAGACACAGAACGACCTGGTCGGCGTGTCCACGTCGGGCGGCGGCAAACGGATCCCGTACTTGCACGACCGGTTCCAGGAGGATCTCGGCCGGTTCTCGCCCGATGGGCGGTGGGTGGCCTACGTGTCGGACGAGACCGGGACCAACGACGTGTTCGTGCGGTCGTTCCCGACGCCGGATCGCAAGTACCGCGTGACGACGGACGGCGGCACGTGGGTCACCTGGAACGCCGCCGGCACGCAGTTGCTCATCGTCGGCGCGGACAGCCGGCAGTTGAAGGTCGCCGACGTGCGTCCCGGCGCCGACTTGTCGATCGGGATCCCCAAGGTTGTCGGCGCGCTGCCGGCCGAGGCGATCGCGTGGGACGCGTCGCGCGATCTGCAGCGGCTGCTGGTGTCCATGCCCGCGAGCGGCAGCGCGGGATTGTCGCTGACGGTCGTGACGGACTGGACGGCGGCGCTCGTCAAGCGCTGAAGACCGGGTACGGCAGGTACGCCAGGTACGCCGGGTACGGCAGGTACGCGGAACGAACTGGCGCTCGTCCACTTCGTTTGACACCGCCGGGTCATTGACCCCTTCCCAAGCGGGTCAATGACCCCCTCCCAGCAAAAGAGACTCACCACCGGACACGAGAAGAGCCCAGCGCGCGCGGCCCTAGCGGTAGACCTCGCGGCGATGTCCAATCTTGACGATGACGACCTCACCCTCATCGTCGTCGACGGCGTATAAGACTCGGTAGTCGCCTGGCCGGAGGCGGTATTTCTCCTGGCCAGAGAGCTTCTCGGTGCCCGGCGGCCGAGGCACCGCCGCCAGGTGTCCAATCCTCGTTGCGACGCGCTGCCGATCCCTCGTTGGGAGGGCTTCGAGTTCCTTCGCGGCCGACGCTTTGATGAGGAGCCTATAACTTGCCACGCCGCTTGAGGTCCTTCAGCACGTTCTCGAACGCGAGGTTGGGTTCCCGGGCCCTCGCCTCGAATGCCGACAAATCGCCCTGGTCCTCGGCGAGGCTGCGCCGGACAGCGGCGTTCACCAGATCGGACAGGCTGGACTCGGTGTGCGCGGCCTTCACGCGAAGGGCCTGGTGCAGGCTCGGGTCGAAGTACACGGTGGCGCGCTTGAGTCCGCTCATGACCGTCAGTGTGACGTCATAGCGTTGTGGTGTCAAGACGTCATAACGTCTCACCACGGCGACCGTCCGCGGAACCACGCCGTGCGCGGGTGCGTATTGGCTATGTAGATTCGCACGTATGGCGACCCTGTCCTACGCCGCCCTCTTCGTCCTCCAGGCCCTCGCCCAGGGCCACAACTTCGGCTTCGACATCATGGACGCCGTCGGCCTGCCCTCCGGCACGGTCTATCCCGCGCTTCGGCGGCTCGAGGCGATGGGCCACGTGTCGTCGTCCTGGGAGCCGGACGACCGCGCGCGCAAGTCCGGCCGGCCGCGGCGCCGCAACTATCAACTGACAAAACCCGGACGCGAGGCGCTCGTCGAAGCTGAGGCGCGCTATCGCACCGTATCGCGCCTGTTCGCGAAGCGAGGGCGGGCGTGACGCGCGTGGGCGGCCGCGGCGTCCGAATGACGCGCGGTTTCGCGCGCGTCCTCATCTGGTTCTTCGCCTGGCTCGCGCCGCGGGCGCTCCGCGCCCGCTGGCGCGAGGAATGGCTGGCCGAGATCGACGCCGGCCGCCCGGTTCGGCCGGCGTCGATTCTCGTCGGCGCGCCGACCGACGCGCTGGCCGCCCGCGCCGACGCCGTCCGCCACGGCGTTCGCGCGATCGCCGCCGGCCTCCGCACCGACTTCGCGCAGACGTGCCGCGGGCTCATCCGGAGCCCGCGGCACGTGCTGACCGTCGTCTTCTCGCTCGGCATCGGCCTGACGCTCTCCGTTTCCGTCTTCTCCGTCGTGAACTCACTGCTCTACGGCGACGTCCCAGGCGTCCACGACCGGCGATCGCTCGCGCGCGTCTTCATCGGCCACGCGCAGACCGTCGGCTCCGAGAACTTCGGCCGGCCCGGCGTGATGTCCGCCGAGACACTCTCCGTTTCCGACTTCGAGTCGCTGGACAAAGACGCCGGTCCGTCACTCTCCGGCCTCGCGGGCGAAGGCGACCTGCGCGTCGCCGTGTCGCTCAGCTCGACCACGACCGGCGCCATCGCCTCGTTCGTCACGCCCTCCTACTTCCCCGTCGTCGGCACGCCGGTCCTCCAGGGCCGGTTGCTGACGGCGGACGACGGCCGTCCGGGCGCGCCCGCGGTCGTGGTGGTCGGCTTCCACCTCTGGCGTGATCGGCTGGGCGCCGCCGCGGACCTTGTCGGCCGGTCGATCCTCATCGGCGGCAAGGACTTCACGGTCGTCGGGATCGCGCCGCCGCGCTTCGTCGGCATCGAGCCGAGCGACCCCGCGTCGAGTCCGCTCGACTTCTCGCAGTTGTGGATTCCGCTGCGTCACGCCGCGGGCTGGGCCGGTGCGCCCGGCCCCGATCGGCCGTGGCTCAGCGTGGTCGGCCGCATGGCGCCGCCCACCACCATCGACGACGTCCGCGCGAGTCTGACGGTACCGGCGGCGCGTCGCGCGGCCGAACGACCGGACATTCGCACGAGCGCGACGTACCTCGTGCGATCGCACGGCTTCGGACCGAACGACAGCCCGACGGACGTCCTGATCATGCTCGCCATGATCCTGGCGATCCCGCTCACCGTCCTGGCGGTCTCGTGCGCCAACGTCGCCAACCTGCAACTCGCGCGGGCCACGACACGCGCGCGGGAGCTGGCGGTGCGCATGGCGCTCGGCGCATCGCGCGGCCAGATCGTCCGGCTGCTCGTGCTCGAAGCGGCGCTACTCGCGCTTGCGTCCACGCTTGCGGGCTGGCTGGGCGCCGCGACAACGATCACGCTCGCGCAGAGCTACTTTCCACTGATCCTCACACTTGACCATCGCGTGCTGATCTTCGCGCTGAGCTTGACGACGGGAGTGACGCTGCTGTCGGGACTGGCGCCGGCGTGGCTGGCGACGCGGCGGTCGATGGCCGGTGACCTGAAGCGCACGCATCAGGGCGGCGGTCTCGCGCACGCGCGGCTCCGCCACGGGCTCGTCGTCGCGCAGGTGGCGGCGTCGTTCGTGCTGCTGGCGGGCAGCAACGTCTTTGTCCGCACGAGCTACGCGGTCCAGGCCGACGTGCCGCGGGCGATCGCCGAGCAGCTCGTCGTGTCGTTTGATGTGGGCATGCTGGGCTACGGCCCCGCGGACGCGAACCGGCTGACGCGCGACCTGCGGACGCGGCTGGGCGCTGACGCGCGCGTTGACGCCGTCTCATTCGAGCGCGACACGAGCGGACGGTACGGCTCGCCGGACACCGACCTGGACAATGCGCGCTTCACGAGCGTGAAAGAGGTCAGCCCGGACTTTGCGGCCGTGACGGACGCGCGCGTCGTCGCCGGCCGGTGGCTCGAGGCCACGGACGGACCGCAGGCGGTGGTCGTGAACGAGCGCATGGCGCGTCAACTCGATCCGGACGGGCGCGCCGTCGGCCGACGCGTCGTACTGCGCACCGGCGCCGACGAGCCGCGACTCACGCTCGACATCATCGGCGTCATCGAGAACCAGAAGCGGCGCGTCGACGACTTCCAGCCGGACGCGGCGATGTACCGGCTGCTGCCGGCGGCCGCGCCGACCGTGTTCGACGTCCGCATTCGCACGCGGAATGCGGCCGCGGTCGCCGGCGACCTGCGCGGCATCGTCGAGAGCGTCGATGCGCGGCTGCCGTGGGCGGGGTTCTGGTTCGGCCGGGATCTCTACGCCGGCGAGTTCGACGCGTTCCGGTATGCGGCGATGGCGGTCGGCGGGTTCGGCGTGGTCGCGCTGCTCGTCGCGGCCGGTGGACTCTATGCGGTGATGGCGTATGTCGTCTCGCTCCGGCAGCGTGAGTTCGGGATCCGGATCGCGATCGGCGCACGGCCTGAGGATCTGACGGCCATCGTCGGACGCCTCGCGCTGAGGCTCGCAGGATGGGGCCTCGCGGTGGGGCTCGCGATCGCCGTGCCGCTGGGATTTGCGATGCGCGCGATGATCGTCGGCGTCTCGTTGTCGATCGACGATCCGTGGTCCTGGCTGCCGGTCATCGCGGCGCTCGCCGCGGTCACGCTGCTGGCGGCGCTCGTGCCGGCCCGCCGCGCGGCGCGGGTCGATCCGATTCGCGTTCTACGGGTTGAGTAAAACCCGATACACTGCCGCTCCATGTCCCTTGTGCGCGCGGCCGGGATCGGCCTCATCCTCGCCGCCCTCGCCGCGCCGCAATCGACGCCCCCGCCGCCGGACGCCTGGCGCCAGTGGGGCGGGCCGAATCGCAACTTCATCGTGAACGCGACGGGCCTCGCCGATGCGTGGCCGGAGGGCGGCCCGCGCGTGATCTGGACCCGGCCGCTCGGTCCGGGCCATTCGTCGATCCTCGCCGACGACGGCCGCCTGTACGCGATGTACCGCGTCGGCAACGGCCGTACGAGGCAGGGGCCGTGGGACGCGGCCGAGTCCGTCATCGCGCTCGATGCCGCCACGGGCAAGACGATCTGGGAGCACACGTATCCGTCGAAGATCGAGGATTTCAACTACGGCGCCGGCCCGCACTCGACGCCGCTGATTGTCGGCGACCGGCTGTTCTCCATCGGGACCAACAAGCAGCTCTTCGCGCTCGACAAGAAGACCGGCAAGGTGATCTGGTCGCACGACCTCGTCGCGGAATTCAATTCGCCCACGCTGCTGATTCGGCCGGTCGTGAAAGCTGGTTACGGCTGCAGCCCGATTGCGTGGCGCGACACGATCATCTGCTCGGTCGGCGGACCCGGCCAGTCGGTGATGGCGTTCCGTCAGAGCGACGGCCGCGTCGCGTGGAAGAGCGGCGACTTTCTGACGTCGGAAGCCGCGCCGATGCTGATCTCCGTCGCCGGCGACGAACAGCTGGTCGTCTTCGGCGGCGGCACCGTCAACGCACTGAATCCCGCGAACGGCGCGGTCCTCTGGTCCCTCCCGCACGATCCGGGCAACGACCTGAACATCAACACGCCGCTGTGGGGCGGGGGCGGGGACAACATCCTTCTGGTGTCGTCGGCGTACAAGAGCGGCAGCCGCGCACTTCGGCTGAGGCGCGAGAACGGCGCGACGGAAGCTGAGGAACTCTGGTTCAGCAACCGCGTGCGCTTCATGTTCCTGAGCATGGTTCGCCTGGGCGACTACGTGTACGGGACCAGCGGCGATTTGGGACCGTCATTCCTCACCGCCATCGACATCCGCACGGGCGCGATGGCGTGGCAGCATCGCGGCATTGGACGCGCCAGCATTGTCCATGCCGACGGCAAGGCGATTCTGCTCGAGGAGGACGGCGACCTCACGCTCGCGAAGCTCACGCCTGAGGGCGTCACGGTGCTGGCGCAGCAGACGAAGCTCTTCGACACGATGTCCTGGACCGCGCCGACGCTGGTCGGAACGACCCTCTACGCGCGCGATCGGGAGAAAATCGTCGCGCTCGACCTGGGCAAGAGCGGCAGCACGCCGACGGACGCCGTGCCGACCGGCCCGATCGTGATGTTGTCGTACACCGTTGGAGGCCAGGATGGAGGCCGGGTCTTTAGACCCGGCGAGACGGCGGACGCCACGCAGGCGCTGACCCTCGGCGGCACGTGGAAGCTCGACGCCGCGCGCAGCAAGGTCGGGCCGGCGGCCGCGCCGGCCGGGCTTGTGAAAACCGGCGCGCCCGGCACGCTGCACATCACGCACGCCGCCAACGGCATGGTGATCGTCGAAGGCCAGATCAACGAGAGTCAGTCGCGCGCGTACAAGCCGGGCGGCAAGACGTCGACGCCGATTGTGCCGTCGGGGACGATAGCGATGATGTCCCGGTGGGAAGGCCGCACGCTGGTCAGCGAAGGCACGCTCGACGCGGGTGGGACGTCAGTCGCGGTGAAGGAGACATTCGCGCTCGGCGCCGACGGTAGCCTGACGATCGAGATCACGATGCCCGCGGGCGTAAGCATGCTCGTGTACGCGCGGACGAATGACGTCGGACCGTGTAAATCGTGGCCGACGCCGTGTAGGTGATCCGATGCGGCTCCAATAACCCGATAACCGGATCACTCAATCACCCGATACGCGCGCTCCGCGGCGTCGCACCGAATAGATCGCCGACGCCACGACGAGCGCGACCCCCAGCGCCGCCCACTCCCCCGCCGTGACGCTCGTCAGCATCCAGCCGATCACGGCCAGCGCCAGGACAATGACGAGCGCGGGCGCCGGCACTTTGAACGGCACGCCGCCGGCGCGCAGGTCCTTCCGGCGGAGCTCCCACGTCGCCACACAACACGCCGCGTAAAGCACGAGCGTCGAGAGGTTCGCGATGATCGCGAGCCGCTCGAACGTGCTGGTGACGGCGAGCACGAGCACGATCGCGCACTGCACGAGGATCGCGACGACCGGCGACTTGTAGACCGGGTGCGTGCGCGCGAACGCGGCCGGCAGGAAGCCGTCGCGCGCGAAGGCGAACAGCGTGCGCGGCACGGCGAGCGTCATCGCGCCGACGTGGCCAAACGTCGACACGACCGCGCCGATCAGCAGGATCTGCCGCGCCCAGCCGCCCATCGCCATGCCGGCGGCGTCCGCGAGCGGCGACGCCTTGGCCTCCGAGAGCGCGGGGCCCATCACGCCCTGCGCGACGAACTGCAGCCCCGCGTAGAGCAGCGTGATGACCACCATCGCGATGAGAATCGCGCGCGGCACGCTCCGCGCCGGATCGCGCACTTCCCCGCCCGGCACCAGCGCCGCCTCGATGCCCGCGAACGCGAAGATGAGCAGGATGCTGCTCCGCGCGAGCGTCCCCATGGCCGGCGGATCGACGACCGCGAGGTGGGACGAGTCGATGGCGAACAAGCCGCCGACGATGAGCAGGAGCAGCGGCAGGATCTTGACGAGCGTGAGCGCGGTATTCACGCGCGCGCCCTTTTCCACGCCCAGGATGTTGATCGTCGCGAAGATCGCGTAGACGACCACCAGCACGGCCGCCGACGCCCCCCACGGCGCCAGCGCCGGCACGAGCGCGCCGAGGTTCGACACGAGCACGGTCGCGACCGCGGCCATGGCGAACGTCAGCAGCATCCACAGCAGGAATCCCGCGAGGAACCCCGCGAACGGCCCGAACGCGACCTCGACGTACGCGTAGGGCCCACCCGTGAGCGACACGCGGCTCCCCGCCTCGGCCATGCACAGCACGATCAGCCCCATCGCCACAGCGCACAGGAGATACGCGAGCGGCGCCGTCGGACCGAGCGTCCCCGCCATGTCGGCCGGCAGACGGAAGATGCCGCCGCCGATCGTGATGTTCACGATGCTCGCGGCCAGCGCGACGGTGCCAATCGAGCGGACGAGGGTGGACTGAGAGGAGGTGCGCGCCGGTTGTGTCACAGTGCGCGCACACTACCATACGAAAGAGCTAACACGGAGAACGCGGAGGAACGGAGACCACGGAGGGCTTGATTTTGGGGTGGCCCCTAAGAAATCTCCGTGCCCTCCTTGCCTCCGTGTCCTCCGTGTTGAGAGACAGCGACGCGTTACTTGAATCTGAAACCTGCCTGCAGCGAAAGTGTCTTACTCGTGAGCTTCTCGCCCTCGAGCGGGTCGGTCAGCGTCTTGGCGATGTTGCGCAGTCCCCACGTGCCGCGCCCTTCGACGATGAGCACGCCGAACTCGAAGCCGGCGCCGGCCGTGAAACCGACGTCGATGCCCTCCCAGCCCTGCACGACGGCGAGCTCGTCGGACTTCTCCGCGATCTTCACGTCGAAGCTGGGCCCGACCACCGCGAACACTTTCACCGCGCCGCCGGAGGCGACGCGCAGGAGCACGGGCACCTGCAGGTAATAGAGGCGCACGTCGCCGGCCGGGTTGTCGCCGCCCTTCTGGATCAGATTCAGCTCGCCCTGCAGGCCGACGCTGCGATCCTTCTTGCCGCCGAAGAAGATGCCAGCGGTCCAGCCGGTGTGGCTGTCGAAGACGTCGGATGTCTGATCAAAGGTGAGTGACGAGTACAGCAAGCCGCCCTTGATCCCGCCGCTCTGCGCGAAGGCGGGAGCGGGCATGACGGTGAGGAGGAGGACAACAGCGGCGACGATCGACCAGATACGGACAAACGCTTTCATAGCCATGGGCTGGAACGTGTGCAAAGCGCGTGCCCGCAGATCGCCCCCATGTAGGGCCGTCGTGGGCAATCCTCTTCGCATTCGAGGGGGTAGTTTTCTCATAGTCGCCCTCGCCGCACCCGGCTTGGACCAAGATCGGCGGCTCGCCCGCCCAACCCCTTGGCCGTTGGTTGTTTTTGCATGCACCGGGCCGCTGACCCCCGGGGGTGAGCCACTGACCCCTCTGGGCGGGCCGCTCACCCACGCGGTGGGCCCGTGGCCCGGCCCGATCAAAACAATGATCTCCGTGCGCTTCGGGCCCGCCGGCAGTCTCACGGTGGCATGGCGCTCTCGCACGGGCGAGACCGAGCCCCGCTTCGCCACGGCGCCTTGCCACGACGCTTCAGGTCGCGGGCCCGCAATCGAACTCGCAGACCGCGCGAACGGGCCGAATTCGGGCTCAGCGAATGGGGCACACCCCATCGACGCGCGTCGACAGCACCTCGGTGGTCAGAGTGCCCGGCGCGCCGAACATCCGCACGCGCACGTTCAGCACCGTGGAGCCTGCCGGCAGGGCCGCGTTGGCGAAGAGGACCTCGGTCCAGGCTCCTCCGGTGAGCGGAGAAAACACAGGCGCGCCGGCCGCATTCTCGGCTCTGAAGAGTCGCGTCTGACCCGCGTCTCTGACGGTGATGATGGCCTGCGCCTGCATCGGAATGAACGTCGGCGAGATCGCGCGCGCCGTGAGTCCCGTGATGCCCTGCCAGTCGGCGCGGGTCTCGAGGTTGGGCGACACGAGATCGATTCTCCAGAAACCGCTCGGGGCGTTACCGGGGTAACACGCCCCGGCGACTCCGAACTGAATCGAGCCGTGGCCTTCGGCGGGCGACACGCCGCCGAGAGCCGGAAACGTAAACCCGGCCTGCCACGAAAAGAGCGGGGCCAAGGTGGTCGCCGGGCAGGTTTCCACGTGCGTCGTCGTATCGCCGTTAAAGATGCCCTCGAACGTCCATCCGGCGGGATCGGGCGTGGTGTCGAAGGCAAAACACGCCGGCGCCGCCTCGACGAAGAACGGACGGGTACGCGTCTCGCTTCCGCCGGGTGGGCGCTCGCCGCTCGATAACGCCTGTTCGAGGCCCGTGAGGGACATATAGGACAGGGTCAGCTGCAGCTGATGGGCGCCGTACGGCTGCTGTGGCAGCGTCGCCTGATAGAGACCGCTCCCCATCGAGGTCATGTCGACGGTCGGCTGAAACGGGCCGTTCGGTGGCGTGCCGAGGGCCAGCTTTGGCGTCGTCACGCGGGTCGAGTTCGCCCGGACCCTCACGCGGACCGAGACCGGCGCGCCCTCGGCGAAGCTGGTTTGAGGCTGGAAGGCGCCGGTGGCGAGGCTGCCCGTTTCGAAGTCGCTAAGCGTGGGCTTCGCCACGAGGGTCAACCCCAGGGCGAACGCCAGCAAGACCGCAGCCGCAATGATCCAACGCATCAATCTCCTCCTCGGCGACCAGGGGGTCTGACCGCCGGCTGATTCTGGCATACTGCGCTGCCATGCGGCCCAGAGAGCTCACCATTCGCGGCCTCGTCCTCGGCGCCCTCATCACCACCGTCTTCACGGCGGCCA
>JANOGJ010000324.1:0-2545 GCA_031405995.1 Acidobacteriota bacterium | reverse complement strand
TTGCCGTCGCCGTCCTTGTCAAAGAACAGCCAGCCGATGTCGGGATGATTCTGCTGGACGAGCTTCTCCGCCTTCTCGTCCCAGTCGTGGAGCCGGCGAATCTGCGTCTGGGGGTCGATGTCCGTGACCGGGGCGCCGTTGTCCTGGCAGGTGAGTGTCTACCTGGAACCGGACGTGGTTGGCCGGCGGGTCCGACGCGGCCGCATCGTGCCGGTGCTCGCAACCCTGAGCTCACCGGGCGCGTACCGCGCGAAGAAGACGTGGAGCATTGAGCCGTTCCCGATGACCTACGCCCAGGTTCCCGTCACCGGCCGAGAACCCGGCGTGCTGCTCGACGTTGATGATCTCGCCCGGCCGTTCGACGCCAC
Source organism: Acidobacteriota bacterium (assembly GCA_031405995.1). GTDB lineage: Bacteria > Acidobacteriota > Vicinamibacteria > Vicinamibacterales > SCN-69-37 > JANOGJ01. Next base: position 2,177 of record JANOGJ010000324.1, on the reverse strand, counting down.
GCCGTTTCCCTCTGCGGCGCTCACCGACGATGAGATCGCGGACGTCGTCCTCCTGCTTCGGACCAGCGCGAACGCCGTCGCGCGCGCCGAAGCCACGGCGAATCCTCCGCGACTTAGTCGCGACGTTCAGCCGTGGCCGATTCTAAGGATGACACTGCGGAACCATACGGACGTCGACATCCTGCTGCTGAACCCGTCGACCGGTCGCGGCGGCCAGAGTGCCCTCATCCGGCGGGTCTCCGGAAAATGGACGATCGTAGAGCTGCGGGCCTGGGGTTCCAACCCTTCGTGATCCTGTCTCCCATCGCTAGACGATAGGAGAGCCCATGCCCCCGCGCGCGACGCTGCGACTAGGGCATCGTTTCGAGATGGAGGCCGGGTCTTCAGACCTGGCAGACCGGCGGGGCTAAAGCCCCGCCCTCCACCAATCCGGAACGCGTCACGCTATTCCGCGCGTAGCGCCACCGTCGGACTCCGGGCAACGTACCATAGGTTCAGGGTTCAGCGGTTCAGGGTTCTGGTTCCGGAGTTCTCCGGTCCTGAGTTTGAAGTTCGAACTTTGAAGTTCGAAGTTAACAGGTGTCTTTACACCCCAACCGCCTCTGGCGTGTCCGTCGCCGCCACGACCACATCGACGCGGTGCTGCGTGAACTCGACTCCATCTGGGAGCTCGAGTTCGCCCGCAACGACCGCGTCTTCCTGATGTGGCGCTACCCGGACCGCGCGTCCGCCGCGGCCGAAGCCGACGTGCGCCTGCGCGACCTCCAGCGCGCCGGCTGGACATCGCACTGGTAGAACTTATTGTTTGACGAGTTGTCCCCGGATCGCGCCGCCCGGATTGAGCGTCGTGTGGACGTTGAAGTAACAGTCGACGCCGCCCGCAAGCGAGTTGGCGAACGCGGCCGTCACATTCACGCCGCTCTTGACGAACCCGCCGGCGCCCGTCGCGAGCACGACCTCGCCGTTGGCCAGTCCCGTGTTGAGGGCGACCCCGGCGTTGATGCCGGCCGACGCCTGATGAATGTGCGCGCCGGTGAGCGTGGTGCCGGCCGGGAAACTCGTGAGCGTCACCGTGAACGTCGCGGTGCCGCCCGTAATGCTGCCGGCGCCGTCGCGCGTCACGTCAAGAACGACCGTCACCGAACCTCTGCCCGTGGCGTCGGCATTCGTCACCGGCGGCACTTCGTTGGAGGGCAGGAGGGCGGTGGTCAATGTGAACGAGGACGGCAGCGGCGACGGCCCAGGGGCCTTCTCGGCGCATGCCGGAGCCAGAGCGAGAGCGACGATCAGTGCAGCGAAGACGCGGTTTCTCATTCCATAACTCCTTCAGTCGAGAGCACACTCAGAAGAACTTGCGACTCAGGTTGAACCCCATGTAGATCGTGTTTGGAAACCCGCCCTGCGAAATCTGGCCGAACGTGGTCGCGAGCGAGTTCCCGAACGTGAGCAGGAACATGTGCCCGCCGGCCCGCCGCTCGATGCCGAACGCGAACTCGGGCGAGCCGGGCGCGTAGCCGCCCACGCGCGGCGAGACTTCCGCCACGACATAGACCTTCGACGCGATCCGCGCGCGGCCGCCGACGCCGATGAAGGCCGTGTCGCGATGCCCGGCTGCCAGTACCGCGCTGCGATGCACCCAGACCGGCACCGCGTACACGGCCAGCCGGTCGCCGATCGTGCGCGACACCACCGCGCCGAGCGCGGGTGATCGATGCGCGGCGGCGCCCGGGTCGTCACCCTCGGCCGCGCGTGCCCGGAAGTTGTTCGTGCCCTCGATCGACACGATCCCCGAGATCGACACCGGCCAGGATGCGCCCTGGCGAATCGCCTCGTACTGCCCCGAGAACTGCAGCGTCTTGTCGAGACTGCTGCGGTGCACGATGACCTGTAGCCGGCGCACCGGCGCGTAGCGGAACTCGAGGCCGATGACGGCGCCGTTGTCGAGGCCGAACAGGTTGCCGAAGTTCTGGCCGAAGGTCCCCTGGCGCAGGTTGCCGACGAACCGGTGCGTCAGGCGGAAGTTGACGCCGTGCCGAGGCAGCCAGAGCGACGTCGGCAGGTTGACGATCGCGAAGTCGGGCTGGGTCAGCTGCAGCTGCCGGTCATCCTCGTCGGACTGGACGGCGGGAGGCGGCGTGGGCGGTGCGGCCTGCGCGAACGCGGGCCGGGCGGCGACC
>JANOGJ010000322.1:0-6654 GCA_031405995.1 Acidobacteriota bacterium | reverse complement strand
TCATTGGCGGCAACGTGAACGCACCATTCCGGCCCAACGTGATATAGGTCATCGCCGTCGTATTGTCGATCGCATCTTGCGGCGTGCCGCCGACGAACTTGACGATCGCCGGGGAGGCGCGCGCGGCCGCGGCGGCAGGGGGTTGGGCCTGGCAATTTGCCGCGCGCTCATCGACCGCCATGGCGGCGCCATCGGCGTCGAGAGCGCGCCGGGCCGCGGAAGCACGTTCTGGTTCCGGATCCCGGCGGCGTCCGGCTCGAGACAGGTGGTCGAGGATGTCGATCGCCTGGCGCTCGCGTCAGGGAGGGCCCGATGAGAATCCTGATCATCGACGACGACGATGACGTGCGGACGATCACACGACTCAGCCTGGGCATGGTGGGCGGGTTCGAGGTGGTGGAGGCGAAAGACGGACCCGAGGGCGTTGAGAAAGCGCTGCGCCAGCCGCCCGACTTGATTCTGCTCGACGTGATGATGCCGTCGATGGACGGCCCGCAGACACTGGCGGCCCTGCGAAGCCACGCCTCCACGGCCGACATCCCCGTCGTGTTTCTGACGGCCAAAGTGATGCGGTCGGAGGTCGACCTGCTCACGCGTCTGGGCGCGACCGGCGTGCTCAGCAAGCCGTTCGACCCGATGACGCTCGCCGCCGACGTCCTGAACCTCAGGTCCGCGCGAACCCCTTCCGCGGCATCGGCTCCCAGTCCCTCTTGTTCCTGAGGAAGTCGAACCAGCCGCGGATCCGCCACCAGGTCGTGAGCTGTCGATAACCGAAGTTCTCCAGGACGCCGAACGCGAGCATCCAGAGGAGATCCCTCACCCGCCGATATCGCCGGAAGGTGACCTCCTCGAGGAGGACCGCGCCGACTGAAATCAACGTCCCATAGAGCACGGCCGCCAGCAACATCAGCCGGGCGATCTCCCAGTTGATCAAGCCGAAGCACAGGCCGACCACCGTCACGACGTACCCGAGCGCTTCCACGACCGGCCCGAATGCTTCGAAGACCGCGTAGTACGGCAGGGACAGCAACCCCACGCGCCCATACCGCGGGTTGCCCGCCATCACCCGGTGTCGTGCGAGCACCTCGAGCGTGCCTCGGTGCCATCGATTCCGCTGTTGGGCCAGCCCGCGCGCCGAGTCGGGCGCTTGGGTCCAGCAGATCGGGTCCGGACGAAACACGATGCGATAGGGGCGCTTGCGGTCGCGGCAATGCCGGTGCAGCCGCGTGACCAGCTCCATGTCCTCGCCCATCGAGTCCGCCGCGTAGCCGCCGACTTCGATCAGGACGTCCCGCCGAAAGAGCCCGAAGCCTCCAGAAATGATGAGCAGGCCGTTCAGCGCCGAGTGCGCCACCCGGCCGGCGAGGAATGCGCGCAGGTACTCGACCACCTGGAAGCGCGCCAGCCAGGCCTTCGGCAGGCGCGCCTCGACGACGCGGCCGCCGTCGACCAGGCAGCCGTTCGCGATGCGAACGATGCCGCCAACCGCGATCGTCTCCTGATGCTCGATGAACGGGAGCACGGCTCGGACGAGCGCCTGCTCGTCGAGCAGCGAGTCCGCGTCGATCACGCACACGAGCGGATACTGCGCGGCATTGATGCCGGCGTTGGCGGCGTCCGCCTTGCAGCCGCCGTTCACCTTGTCGATGACGACGATGTCGCCCGCCGTGATCGATCGATACACGCCCCGCACGGGCCTGGTCGGCACTGGTTGGTCGTGGCTGATGGGAGCGGCCACCAGGCCGAACGCGCGCCGGAGTTCGTCGAGCGTCCCGTCCGTCGACCCGTCGTTGACGACGACCACCTCGAACTGCGGGTAGTTCAGGGCCAGAAGGCTGCGCACGCTCTCCACGACCGTGAGGGCTTCGTTGTATGCCGGAACGATCACCGAGATCGGAGGCGTCGCCGGGGAGCGCATGACGCCTGCGACCTCGCGCGGCGTCCACCGCCGGCGGTGTTCGACGAGCTTGAAGAAGGCGATGACGGTGAACGTCAAATAACAGGTGTTGATGGCGATGAGGTACAGGAGCACGCCGACGTCAAACGCGGTCATGAACTCCGAGAAGAAGGTCCGCATGGCTAGGCGCCCGGGGCCACGGCCCGGTGGTCCAACTCCCAGATCATCTGGCGGGCGAGCGCCGTCGCGGGGCCCTCGACGACGCGCTCGAGCTCGCGCCGCCCGGCCGGACCCAGCTCGCGCAAGCCCCGCGCGCACTGCGCGGCGACGGCCCATTCGTCGTTGAGCCCAGTGGCCAGGTAGGGGGCCGCGTCGCGCCGCTGGCAGCGCGCGACCGCCCGTGCCGCCATCGCCCTCACGACCTCGACCTCGTCGCCGAGCGCGCGCAGGGCGTAGTAGTAGGTGGACGCGCACGGTCCGAGCGTGCCGAGCGCCCCGAGCGCCGCGGCCCTGACCTCCGGTCGCGCGTCCGAACACCACGACGTCAGCGTGTCCACCGCTGTCACGGCGTGCACCTGGCCCAGGAGTTCGGCCACCGTCGCGGTGTCGTGCGGGTGGCGGAGGTTGTAGGCCAGCAGCGGCTCGACCACGGACGGCCCGAACGCCCGCAGTGCCAGGACGACCCGTGAGCGCTGTTGCCGTGACTCCCGGGACAACCCCGCGACCAGGGCGTCGATCGCGCGAGGATCGCCGATGAGTCCCAGCGATTCAACCGCGGCCGCGCGAACTTCCTCGTGGTCATCGTCGAGCCGCGCCATCAGCGCGGGCACGACGGCGTCTTCGCGCACGCAGCCGAGCGCCCGCGCAGCCTCCGCCCGCATCCACCACCGGCTGTCGCCGAGCGCGGTGGTCCACGCCTCGACCAGACCAAGATGCGAGGCCGCCGCGCGAACCTGATCCACGAACGTGCCCGACGCGACCTTCACCGCGGCGAGCAGCAGACCTTCGACGGCGGGACGGTGCCTCACGGGACTCGCGCCGAGCCGCCGGATCGCGCCAGGGGCGAGGTCCGGGTCGAGGAGCGCTTCGACGAGCGGCCGGTAGCGTGCGGCAAGCCGATCGCGGCGGCGCTCGGACACCATCCGGGCGCCACGAACGAAGAAAATGTAGATGAGCAGGCCGGCGAGAACGGAACCGGTCACCACGAGGATCGGGATGAGGATCGCCCGAATGAGCGCCGTCAAGTCGACGAGCGACATCGATTACGCCTCCGCTCGCGCCACGTGCGTCACCGGGCCAGCCGGGAGACGCGCGCCAGAAGTTCTTGCGGACTGAAGGGCTTCGTCACGTAGTCGCTCGCGCCCAAATCGAATGCGCGCATGACGTCCGCTTCCCGGCCCCGCGCGGAGAGCACGAGTACGGGCGGCCGGGGGCCCTCCTGCGCGTTCAGTCGAGCCAGCACCTCGAAGCCGCCGAGCTTCGGCATCATCAGATCCAGCATCAGCACGTCTGGCCTGCGGCGGTCCATCGCCGCCAGCGCCTGCTCGCCGTCGAACGCCAGCGCGCACTCGTGGCCGGCCGCGCGCATTTGGGCGTCCACGATCCGAGCGACGTCGGGATCGTCGTCGGCCAGCAGAAGGTGCAACCCGGGCGGCCCGGTCTCCTCCGGCCTCGGGGGCTGGCCGTCTCGCACGGCCGCCGCCTTGCCGAGATAGCGAGCCTCGACGAGCGCTTCGTGGGCCTCCCGCATCAAGTCCATGATCGAGCCGCCGCGTGACGCGGACACCGCGACCCCGGCCGTTGTCTCCGAGACGCCGCGCTCGTTCAGCCGCGCGATGATCCCGGTCATCCGGTCGCAGGCGATGGACGCGGACAGTTCCGGCAGGAGCAGCACCAGGTGGCTCGAGTCGTAGACGCCCACGAGGTCGCGCGTGCGAACCTCGCGGCTGACGAGCAACGTCACCGTGTCGAGCTGGTCGGGCAGCGTCCGGAGGAAGACCACGGACGCGGCCGACTTCGCGAGACTCGCCCGCCCGCGATCGAAGAACTCCGCGTAGGACAACGCCCCGGACGGCGCGGTGTCCTCGGACTCGCGGGACCGCGCGCAGGCCCGGGCGACGCGCACCGCCAGCTCCCGCATGTCGGCCGGCTTGGTCAGGTAGTCGTCGGCGCCGAGCGCCAGCCCGGCGAGGCGCTCGTCCACGCGCGTTCGCGCCGTCAGGAACAGCACCGGGATCGCCGCCAGGTCCGGATCCGCCTTCAGGCACTGGCACAGGGCAAAACCATCGATCCCCGGCAGACGTGCGTCGAGGATGATGGCCGCCGGCCGGGAAGCGCGAGCGACGGCGAGGACCTCGTCGCCTGAGCTGAGAGGAATGGGCTCGTAGCCGGCGTCGGCCAGGTAGCCGGCGATGACGGCTCGCTGGTCGTCGTCATCCTCCGCGATGATGACGGTGGCGCGGCCACGACTGGTGATGGTCGCGCCCTGCGTCCGGCGCGACGCGTCGGACAGGTCCTTCACGAACGCCTGTCGTAGTTGGTCGATGAGTAATCGGGCGCGCTCCTTGGCGGAGCGATCGAGTTTCGGACTGCCGGCGAGGTCCTCAAGCGCGAGCGCGCGGGTGCTGACCGTCGGGAACCCGGCCATGCCGGAGAGGCCGGCCATCTTGTGCGCGAGCGACTGCAGCGCGACTCCCTCGGGCGCAGCGCCCCCCGGCCCGCCGTCCAACAGACGGAGCGCCTCATCGCACGTGGCCGGAAAGGCCGCGATGAAGCGGGCACGCGTGTCCGCCAGGGCGTCTCGGAGGTGGTCGGCTTTCGGTCCTGTCATCGTCATGCCGAATCGGTAATCGCAAGGGCATCCGGGTGGCCGATTGGGCCGCATTTGGACGCCGAACCCCGCCCGCGCGCCTCTGAGGCGCGGCCGGGGCTTCCGATAGTGCAAGGCGGCTGCCAGAATTGGCGGTAGCGACCAACGCCCTTGCCGGGGGGCCCGCGAGCAGGCAGTATTCCGGTGTGCGAGGTGCACTCATGACCCCGAGATCGATCCGGCTCCTGGTACTGCTTCTCCTCACTGCCGCCGCGACAGCCGTCACGGCTGGGAGCGGGTCCTCAGGGTCGGCGAGACCGGAACCGGCGGACCCGCCGATCGCGGCGGCGACGGTTGACGTGACCGACACACGACTGCTCGAGCAGCCGGCGGTAAGCGCCGCTCACATCGCGTTCATCTACGCGGGGGATCTGTGGATCGCGCGCCACGACGGCAGCGCGGTGCGCCGGTTGACGACCGACAACGGCGTCGAGTCCAACCCGGCGTTCTCGCCCGACGGCCGGCAGATCGCGTTCAGCGCGCAGTACGAAGGCAACACCGACGTGTACGTCGTGCCGGTCGAAGGCGGCGTGCCGACGCGGCTCACGTGGCACCCGGGCGCCGACATGACCCAGGCGTTCACGCCCGACGGCGCGAGCGTCCTGTTCACGTCGGGCCGATCGGTCTTTACGAACCGCTACACACAACTCTTCAAGGTCGCGCTCTCGGGCGGCATGCCGGAGCTCATGCCGATTCCGAACGTGGCGAGAGCGACGCTCGGCCCCGGCGGCCGGATCGCCTACAACCCAATAGCGGGCCGGTATCAGCAGTGGAAGCAGTACCGCGGCGGCACGGTCTCCCGCGTGTGGATTTACGATCCGTCCGGCCGCGAGCTCGAGAAGGTGCCGCAGCCCGCCACGCGGTCGAACGACGCGGATCCGATGTGGCTCGAGAACATCGTCTACTTCCGGTCCGATCGCGCGGGCGAGTTCAACATCTTCGCCTACGACCCGCGGTCGAAATCCGTACGGCAGCTCACGCGCCACGACGATTTCCCGATCCTGAACGCCTCGGCCGGCGGCGGCAAGATCATCTACGAGCAGGCGGGCTACCTGCACCTGTTCGATCCGGCGACGTCGCGGACCACCCGTTTGAAGATCGGGGTCACGGCCGACCTGCCTGAGAGCCGGCCGCGGTTTGCCAGCGGCACGCGGTGGATTCGCAGCGCCGGGCTCTCCCCCACCGGCGTGCGCGCGGTGTTCGAGTATCGCGGCGAGGTCGTAACGGTGCCGGCCGAGAAGGGCGACCCGAGGAACCTGACGAACACGATGGGCGGGCACGAGCGATCGCCGGCATGGTCGCCGGACGGCCAGCAGATTGCGTACTTCTCCGACGAGGGCGGCGAGTACGCGCTGCGCATCGCGGGGCAGGATGGGCAGGGCGCGGCCCGGACGATCAAGGTCGAGGGCCGCGGGTTCTACGATCAGCTCGCCTGGTCGCCCGACGGTAAGAAGCTGTCGTACGTCGACAACTCGCAGAGCCTCTACTGGGTGGACGTCGACTCGGGCGCGTCGACGCGCATTGACGGTCATCGTGTGTACAACCCGGGCGGCCTCCCGGGTTACAGCTGGTCGCCGGACTCCACGTGGATTGCGTATGTCGTCAACTTGCAGCCGCTGGTGACCGCCGTCCACCTCTACTCGCTCGACACACGGAAGACGACGCAGATCACCGACGGTCTCGGCGACGTGGCCGACCCTGTCTTCGATCGCAGCGGCAAGTATCTGTACTTCTTTGGATCGACCGACGCGGGTCCGGTCGTCGACTGGTTCGCCCAGTCGAACGCCGACATGCGTTCGTCACGCAATGTCTACCTGGCGGTGCTCAGGAACGACCTGCCCTCGCCGCTGGCGCGGGAGAGCGACGAGGAGAAGCCCGCGGCGGCGGC
>JANOGJ010000262.1:0-14486 GCA_031405995.1 Acidobacteriota bacterium | reverse complement strand
CTGATGACGATGAGCGCCGGAATCTATACGGGACGAGCAGCGACGTCAGCGCGTTGATCGAGTTGCCGAGGCCGCTCGACTGCAGCATGACCGTCGGCCGCATCCCGCCCAGGTACAGGCCGGCGGCGATGCCGAACGCCTCTTCTTCACGGGTCGCGATCGTGGTGCGCACGTCGGGGTAGCCCTCGGCCAGCACGCGAAGGACATGCGACAGCGGATTGTCCGGGACGTACACGACGTGGCGACTTCCGGCGGCGTGGAGCCCGGCGCAGACTCCGGCGGCCCAGGCGGGCGGCGAGGACGGCGACGACATCGGCGAAGTCTACTGCAGCCGCGCCACCCGCTTCCCTGCGGCGTCCGCCCGCAAGGGCGGCCCCGGCGGCCGCGATGGCGCCCGCGCGGATCCCGCCGCACCCGGTAGAATCACTCTGCCCATGGCCCTCAGCCCCGGCACGCGACTCGGCCGGTATGAAATACGCGGCACGCTCGGCGCCGGCGGCATGGCCGAAGTCTACGTGGCCGAAGACACCGAGCTCGGCCGTCGCGTCGCGCTGAAGCTGCTGCCACCGGATACGACGGCCGACCCGCACGCCCAGAAGCGCCTGCTTCGGGAAGCCCGGGCCACGGCCACGCTCGACCATCCTCATATCTGCGCCGTGTACGACGTCGGCGAAGCCGGCGGGCACCGCTTCATCGCGATGCAGTACATCGAGGGCGAGACGCTCGCCGCCAGGCTCAAGCGACAGCCCCTCGAGGTGCGGGAGGCGATCGGGATCGCGACCGACGTCGCGGACGCGCTCGCCGAGGCGCATGGGCACGGCATCATCCATCGCGACATCAAGCCGTCGAACGTCATGATCACGGGGCGCGGCCAGGCGGTCGTGCTGGATTTCGGTCTGGCGAAGCTCTTCCGCGACGAGGAGGTCTCGCGGGGGGACACGGCGACCGAGTCGCTGCTCAGCGCGCCGGGGGTCGTCATGGGCACGGTCCCCTACATGTCTCCCGAGCAGGTGAAAGGCGAACCGCTCGACGGCCGCAGCGACCTCTTCAGCCTCGGCGTGATGCTGTACGAGATGCTGAGCGGACAGCGGCCGTTCGCCGAAGCGAGTTCGGCCGCCACCGCGTCGGCGATCCTGACGCGCGACCCGGCCCCGGTCGCGCGGTTTCAGCCGGCCGTGCCGGCGGAGCTCGAGCGAATTGTCGCGAAGGCGCTCCGCAAGAACGCCGAGGAGCGGTATCAGACCGCCAAGGATCTGCTGATCGATCTCCGGACGCTCAGGGACGAACACGAATTTCAGCGCCGGCTCGAGCGCAGCGAGCCTCGAAGCGCCGGCGCGACCGCCGCTCCGACGTCCGGTGCCACGGCGACGGCCGCGGGTCGATCGCGTCGAATACCCGCACTTGTGGCGGCGGCGGTGGTCGTGGCCGGCGGCGCGGGATGGCTGCTCTGGCAGAACGCGAACGCGCGGTGGGCCACGGCGCAGATCGCGCGCGTGGAGGCCCTTGCGGACGCGCGAAATTATTTCGCCGCCTACGATCTGGCGATCGCGGTGGAGCGCGCCCTGCCGCAGGACCCGACGCTCGCGAGACTCATGCGCACGATCGCGATGACCGTCTCAGCGACGAGCGATCCCGCCGGCGCGCGCGTGTACCTCAAGCGGTTCGCGCCAGACGCCGCGGGCGTCCTGCCGGCGCGGCAGTTCGTCGGCACGACGCCGCTGGTCGACTTGCGCGTCGCGCGCGGAGAGTACGTGCAGTCGACCGAGAAGGAAGGCTACACGCCCGCCGAACGGACGGTATCCGGTCATTTCATGCGAGCGGGCACCTTGGTCGCCCCGCCGCCGCCCAGCGCCGTCACGCAGGTGCTGATCCCGGTGGACAAGATGCCGGCGCGGATGGTCTTCGTGCCGGGCGCGGACTACCGTCTCGTCGCCTGGTCGCGTCCGACCGACCGGCGCGTCCCGCTGAGCGACTACTTCATCGACAAGTACGAGGTGACCAACCAGGAGTACAAGGAGTTCATCAGCGCGGGCGGGTACTTCAAGAAGGACTACTGGAAGGGCCCGTTCGTCAGGGACGGCCGGCCGGTGTCGTGGGAGGAGGCGATGAAGGCCTTCACCGACCGAACCGGACTGCCCGGACCGCGCAGTTGGTCCGCGCAGACGGTGCCCGAGGGCAAGGCCGACCATCCGGTGACGGACATCACCTGGTACGAGGCGTCAGCCTATGCCGCGTTCAGGGGCAAGCAACTCCCCACGGTCTTCCAATGGGAAAAGGCGGCGCGGAACGGCTCCGTCGCCGGACCGGTGAACTTCATGCCGTGGGGCGTGTTTTACCCGGGCGACACGCTCGCGCATCACGCGAACTTCGAGAACAACGGCACCGTGCCGGTCGCGAGCCTGGAGTTCGGGATGAGCCCGTTCGGCGCGTACAACATGGCCGGCAACGTGTCGGAGTGGACGGCGAACGAGACGTCGCAGGGTTTTCTGGCGACCGGCGGCGCCTGGGGCGAGCCCACGTACGTGTTCGCGCAGTACCCCCTGTTGCCAGGGTTCTACAGCTCCAACAAGATCGGATTCCGCTGTGTGCAGAGCACGCCCGGGGCGAAGGGCGACGAGGGCGGCACGCGGATCGAAATCACGGCGGAGATTCCGTCGTACCGAGCGTCGAGCGCCGCCGACTTCACGAAATGGCGGGCGCCGTATCGCTACGACAAGACACGGCTCGACGCGAAGATCGAAGACGTTCAGGAGACCGGCGAGTGGCGGCGGGAGAAGATCACGTTCAACGGAGCCGACGGCGAGCGCGCGATCGCGTACTTGTATCTGCCGCCGCATTTCGCGCGGCCGCTGCAGGTCATTCACTTCGTCCCGGCCGGCGACGTCAACAGCGGGCTGCGGTCCTTGCCGGCGTCAATGGAGGATCGGCTCGCCTCGTTCGTCAAGTCGGGCCGCGCGGCGTTTGGCGTCGTTCTCAGGGGCTATCACGAACGCCTTCGGCCCGCCGGTTACACCGCGCCGGATCCAGGGACGGTCGAATACCTCGAGGGCATCGTGAGCCGCGTGATCGATCTGAGACGCGGATTGGACTACCTGGAAGCGCGGCCGGACCTCGATGCGAGCCGCATCGCCTTCTTCGGGCCGAGCGCGGGCGCCCAACTCGGGCTCATCCTGGCGGCCGTCGAAGCCCGCTACCGCGGCGTCGTCCTCGTGGGCGCGGGCCTGCCGAAGTACTACGAGCAGTTGATCGCCCAGGCCAATCCGATCAATTTCTCGGCCCACATCCGCGTCCCGACGCTGATGCTCCACGGGAAGTACGACGAGGACACCCCGCTCAAGACCACGGGCGAACCCCTGTATGCCCTGCTGCCAGGACCCAAGCGCCTCGTGACGTACGAGGGCGGGCACGTGCCCTCGAACGAGCTGATGTTCAGTGTCGTCGGCGCGTGGCTGAACGAGACGCTGGGGCCGGTGAAGCGCTAGCGGAGTTCTCGCCGCGCGAACTCCGGCGCAGTCCGTTCGATCCTCACGTCCCCGATGCGCCAGAAGGCCGGCGCTTCCCCATCGGCGGGCGCGGCCGCCTTGAAGACGAACCGCACGAAGACCACTTCACCCGCGTAGTCGCCGAGGTCGATGTCCACCGCCGTCCAGTCGTCCGACGCGTCGAGCGTCCGCACCGTGATCCAGTCGATGCCGTTCGTGCTGACCTCGACCGCGGCGGACGAGGCCGCCGAGGACACCAGCGACTGGAACCGCAGACGTGCGCCGTGCCCGCGCGTGAGGTCGAGCGGCTCGGCCAGTTGCAGGGTCGTCGTCGTGGCGCTTCGGGCGACCGCGACCCAGCTCGAGTCGACGCCGGCCGAGGCCGGCTCCGTGGCGCGCGCGAAGCCGTCCGCGATCCAGCCGCTTGGCGCGAGGAGACGCGGGATGGACCCGGTCGTCGCGGTCGGAGCGGACCGCGCTGTGCCGGAGACCACGGCGATCGACGCCACCGCGCCAGACCCCGGCTCGAGGCATTCGGTGCCGACCACGGGCGACGCCGGCGTGCGTTTCAATGTCGCGTTATCGAGGAGGATCCATTCATTGAGGCCCACGGTGGCCGGATAGACGGACAGCGTCGCGTTGGTCCACGGCTGGGTCGTGAAGGTCCGGTACGTATAGGCCGACAGCAGTTGATTGGGCGCGAGCCAGAAGGTGCACGCCGACAAGTCCGTGAAGTTGTTGTCGTGCAGGATCACCGTCACCCGCTTGCGCACGGTGCTGCTGTTGCCGAGGTCGAACGTCGCCGTCAGGATCTCGTTGCCCGGCAGCGCCTGGCCCGTGATCTGGAGGACGACGCCGGCCGGCGGCGTGCCGTTGGGTTTGATGAACTGGAACACTCCCCCGACAATCTGCTGCGTGATCGTGCCGAAGATGCCCCAGGGCGCGAGCGTCCCGGTGTTGAAGTTGCCGTTGACGAGCATCTCCGGGCCGTCTGGACCGCCCGGCGGAATGGGCGCGGTCGGATCGACGCACATCGTCTCGCTCGACGATGCCGCCGGCGCGGACTCGAGCGACACGTCATCCACCCGGTAGAACCCGCCGTTCGTGCCCGCCGACGCCGCGTAGAAGTAGATCGCGGCATTCGTCCACGCCTTCGTCGTATGCGTCCTCATCTGGTACGCCGCGAGCGGTGTATTGGGCGCGAGCCAGAACGTGCACACCGACAGGTCGCTGAAATCGCTGTCCAGCACGAGCACGCTGATCCGCTTCCGCGCGCTGCTGCTGTTGCCGAGGCTGAACCGCGCGATGAGCGGCGAATTCGCGGCGAGTGCAGCGCCGGTCACCTGAAAGATGACGGCCTGGTTCGACGTCCCCGGCGGCGGCGGGACGCGGTAGTACTCGAACACGCCGCCCGTGACCTGGGACACGATGTAGGACAGGTCGGGCGTCGCAAACAGCGACCAGGTCGTCGTCGCGCTCTCGAAGCGACCGTTCCGTACCAGGTTGGGCGCGAGCGTGAAGTCAATGCCACCCTGCGTCGCGGCGTTCGCCACCGTGATCAGGTCTCCGGTGGTCACGTCGCAGCTCGGGGTGCAGGGCTTTTCGTTGAACAGCTCATCCAGGTAGGCGCCCGCGTTCGGCACGACCGTGCGCGCGTAGTACGTCCCGGCCGGCAGGGAGAACACGAATGCCCCGGTCCCGGACAAGCCGACGGTCTTCACCAATGTGCCATTGGGCAAGTACGCCTGAACGATGATGTTCGCGCCGCCCAGCCCGAGGCCGGTGGCCGCGTCGCGGACCGTCCCGGAGAACGCGCCGCCGCCCGGCGTGAGCGTGAAGTTCTTCCCGCCGGACGTCACGCCGGCCGTCACCTCGACGGGCGCCCCGTCGGTGACCGTGCAGGTGGGCGAACACGGCAGCTCGCTCCAGAGCTCGTCCAGGTAGAACACCCCGCTCGCCACCGAAGTACGGACGTAGTAGGTGCCGGGCAAGAGGCCAGTGATCGAATACACACCGTTGGCGTTGGTCGCCCCGGTTTTGACGATCGTGCCGTCAGCCAGGACGACGGCCACGCGTATCTGGGGCAGGAGCGCGGTCGTCACCGCGTCGCGGACGGTTCCCGCGATGTGGCCGCCCTGCGAGAGCGCGAAGTTTCTGCCGGTGGCTGTCACGCCAACGGTGACGTCGACCGATGTCCCGGCGGTCACTGAGCAGACCCCGACGCACGGCAGGTTGTCGTACAGCTCGTCGATGAAGCCCGCCGAACTAGTGCTGCGGATGTAGTACCGACCGGCCGGCAAAGCAAGCGTGAGGTAGTTGCCTGACGCGTCGGGGCCGACTTGTCCGGCAAGGACGCCGGCCTCCGTGTAGACCTGCACCGCGAAGCCGGACTGGAGCGGCGCCCCGGTTGCCGCATTCGTGACGGTGCCGCTGATGCGTCCGCCCTGCGACAGCGCGAAGTTCCTGGTGCCGACCGTCCCGGTGCCCGCCACGACCACCGCCGTGCCCGTCGTGGGCGGACAGACCGCTCCCGGGCAGGGCAAGTTGTCGAAGAGCTTGTCGACGAAGCCCTGCGTGTTCGAGGTGCGCAGGTAGTACGTGCCATCCGGCAGGCCGCGGGTCGTGTAGACGCCGGACACGTTGGTGGTGAACGTACCCAGATTGACGCCGGTTGCGCTGAAGAGCTGCACGCCGACGTTCTGGAGCGGGCCTGGAACGGTGGCGTTCGTCACCGTGCCGCTGATGCGGCCTCCCGGCGACAGCGCGAAGTCGATTGTCGCGGTGCCGCCGGACGTCACGGGAACCAGCGTCCCGCCGCTCGTGGCCACGCTGCAGTTGAGGCAAATGACGCCGTTGTGCAGCTGGTTGATCAACTGATTGCCGCCGTTCGTCCGCACGTAGTACGACGCGGCCGCCAGTCCTGGAAACGTGTAGACGCCGGACGCGTTCGTGTTGACGTTGCTCAGCACTGTCCCAACACTCGTGAAGATCTGGACCTGCAGAGCGTTGACGGGCAAGCCCGTGGACGTATCCGTCACGGTCCCCGAAATCGATCCGACGGCCGTCGTCGGCACCAACGCGAAGTTGATGCTGCCGGTCGTCGCGCCCGCGACGACATGAATGGGCGTGCTCTGCACGATCGGGCAGAAGTTCGGGCACGTCAGGTTGTTGTACATCTGGTTGAAGAAGCCTGGCGTGTTGACGAACGCGTAGTGTGTCCCGGGCGGTACGCCCCTGACGGTGTACTCGCCGGTGATGTCGTCGGTGTTGGCGCCGCCAATGAAGACGCCGGCCGCGTCATGGATGCCGACGAACACGCCGAGCGGCGCACCGCCGACGGCGTTCGTCACGGTGCCCGTGATGCGCCCTCCCGGCTGCAGGATGAAATGGATGTTGCCCGTGGCGTCGGGGAACGTCACCGCGACGAGCGTCCCGCCAGCCGTCGGGTTGCAATTCCCGTTGGCGCACGGAATGTTGTTCCAGATCTCATCGACAAAGCCCAGTGCGTTTCGCGTCCCGACGTAGTAGTTCCCCGAGAGCAAGCCGCCGGAACTGAAGGCGCCGGACGCGTCGGTGCGCGCGCCTTCGACGCTGTTTCCCGTCGAGTCGTAGATCCTGATCTCGATATTCGCGAGCGGCGCGAGAGTGACGTCTCGAACCGTACCGGTGATGCGCCCGCCGGGGTCAAGCGCGAAGTCATAGCCGCCGGTCGTGACGCCGATCGTCACCGGCATGGGCGTGCCAACGCTTGTCAAGTCGCAATTCCCGCACTTGACGTCGTCCCATGCCTCGTTCTGGTACCCGAGTGTGTTGTACGTGGCGGCATAGACCGTTCCAGTGACGGTTCCGCCGTTACTGAGATAGTTGCCCAGGGCGTCGGTGATCGCGGTCGTGAAAGCGACCTGCCCGGTCGACGGAATGAAGTAGATGGTGACGTTGGCGATGCCCAGCCCCGTGACTGAGTCGGTGACGCGGCCGGCAATCCGGCCGCCGCCAGGGTCGAGGGCGAAGTCCGCGGTGAACGAGCTGCCGTTCGTGACGATGACACCCGTCAACAACGTCTCGATGTCGCACACCGCCGAGCATGGGAGGTTGTCGAAGATCTCGTTGATGTACCCCTGGGTGTTCTGCGTGAGAACCCCGTACGAGCCGGCCGGCAAACTGATCGAGTAGTTGCCAAGCCCATCAACGGTCGTGCTGCCGGTGGGGCCATCCGTGATCCCGTCCAGCTCGTAGAACTGGACCACCGTGTTCGGCAACCCCAACCCCGTCGTCGAACTCGTCACCCGGCCGCTGATACTCCCCTGCGCGGAGGCCTCCGTGGCGAAGCCCGCCAGCAAGGCCACTGACAGCATCGCGGTGGAGACGATCGAAACACAACGGCGCCCAACGCGCGCAGGAAGGGTCCTGACCAACATATGGAATTGCCTTCGGGGCCTTGCTGAAGACGCTGCGGGCCAGGAGGGCCAAAGCCCAGACAGCAGGAACAGGATTAGAACACGGCACTTATACCACGCGCATACTGGCCCCTCGTTCGTCACCTGCGACATAGATAGAATGATGACGATGGCACGACGCGCGGTTCGACTCGCGGTGGCGGCGGCGTTGATTGCGGCGGCCATGCGGGCGCCGGATGCCCGCCAGCAGGTGCCGGCTGACTATCAGGCCGTCCTGACCGCGCTCGGCAAGACCGGCGACTTCAAGGACGGCGTGCTGAAGGTCAACATCCCGCGCGGCGATCTGTCGGTCACCATCAAGGGCCGGCCCGCGCCCACGCCGTTCGGCTTCGGCGGCTGGCTGGCGCTGTCACGCGGTGAGGGCGGCCACGACGTGATGATGGGCGACCTCGTGCTGACGGAGGACGAGGTCAACCCGGTCCTGTCCGCGCTCCTCGCCAACGGGTTGACGGCGACCGCGCTCCACAATCATTTCTTCTGGGAAACGCCGAGGATGTTCTACCTGCACGTGCACGGGCACGGCACGGCCGCGGAGCTCGCCGCGAGGGTCAAACTCGCCGTGGATCTGATCGGGCGCGCGACGCCGGCCCGTTCGGCGCCCTCCGCGCCCGCAGCCGGTGCGGTGGCCGCATCGCTCGACACGGCGGCGCTTGCGAAAATCATCGGACACCCCGGCGATCAGAACGGGCCTGTGTTCAAGATCACCATCGGCCGGCCCGACATCACGATGCGCGAGATGGGCGCCGTCATCAACACCCGCATGGGCCTCAACACCTGGGCCGCGTTTGCCGGCACGAATGACGACGCGATGATCGCCGGCGACGTCGCCATGCTCGAGAGCGAGGTGACGCCGGTGCTGCAGGCGCTGCGCCGACACAACCTCGACGTCGTCTCTATGCATCACCACTTTGTCGGCGCCAGGCCCGTCGTCATCTTTCTGCACTACTGGGGTCAGGGACCGGCGGCCCGGCTCGCCACCGGCTTCCGGGCGGCACTCGACGCGACGGGCAAGGGCGCGTCGCGTTGAGGGCGATCGCCCAGGCGATCCTCCTGTTTGCGGCGTCACACGGCGCAGGACAGACGCCGCCGACCCTGCGCGTCGGCGCGCTGCCGGACTCGGTGGTCATCGACGGACGACTCGACGAGCCGGCGTGGGCTATAGCCGCCGTGGCCGATGCGTTCGCACAAACCGATCCCGCCGAAGGCGCCGCGGCCAGCCACCGGACGGTGGTGCGCGTGCTGGCGGGACCGCACGCGCTGGTCATCGGCATCGTCTGCGAGGATGCCGACCCGTCCGGCGTTGTGAGCTACAGCGTTCGCCGCGACGCGTCTCTCGCCTCCGAGGACCACGTCCGCGTCGTCCTCGGTCCCTTCTTCGACGGCCGATCCGGCTACGTCTTCGCGGTCAACCCGAGCGGCGCACGTTACGACGGCATCATCAACCCCGGCGGTGAATCCGACTCGTCCGACTGGGACGGCATCTGGGAAGCCGGGGCGGCGCGGCTGCCGACCGGCTGGAGCGTCGAGATCCGGATTCCCATCCAGACGATCAGCTTCAAGCCGGGCCTGGCCGAGTGGCACTTCAACGTGCAACGGCGTATTCAGCGCCTCCTCGAGACGGATCGATGGGCGTCGCCCGTGCGGCAGTACAAGGTCACGCAAACGAGCCAGGCGGGGCTGCTGACCGGGCTCCCCGCCTTCGACCTCGGGCTCGGGCTCTCGGTCCGGCCGGCGGTGACCACGGGCGCGGGCGTGCCGGAACCCGGTGTCGGCGTTGAGGGCCAGTTTCATCCGAGCCTCGATCTCACTCAACGAATGGGCGCGAACATCCTGGCGTCGGTTACGGTCAACACGGACTTCGCGGAAACCGACGTGGACACGCGCCGCACGAACCTGACCAGGTTTCCGCTGTTCTTTCCGGAGAAGCGGACGTTTTTCGTTGAAGGCTCGGACATCTTCTCGTTTGGACTCGGCCTGAACCAGGATGTCGTGCCCTTCTTCAGCCGCCGCATCGGCCTTGTCAGCGGCCTGGAGGTACCGATTCTCGCCGGCGGAAAGGTCAACGGCCGCGTGGGCAGCACGAGCCTGGGCGGGCTCGTGATCGGCACCGGCAAGAAGGCCGAAGCGACGACGGATGACGCCGCGATGGTCGTCGGCCGGGTCAAGCAGAACCTGTGGGACGAGTCCTGGATCGGCGCGATCGCGACGCTGGGCGATCCGCGTGGCCGATCCGGCAGTTGGCTGGCCGGCGTGGACTTCACGTACGCCACGTCGCGGTTTCGGCGAAACAAGAACTTCCTGGCCGGGTTCTGGGGCCTGACGACGGCGCGCGACGACCTCAGCGGCGGCGACCGGTCGGCCGCGGGATTCAAGTTGGACTACCCGAACGACGAGTGGGACATCGCGCTGACCTACAAACGCATCGGCCGCGACTTTGACCCGTCGCTGGGGTTCGTGCCGCGCCGCGCGGTGCAGATCTTCAATCTCGCCGTCGACAACGTGACGCGTTTACCGGCCGGCCCGATTCAGCAGTTGTTCCACGAGTTTCAGCCGGCGGTCACGACCGACCTCTCCGGCCGCTGGGAAAGCTACCGGGTGTTCTTCGCGCCGATCAACTGGCGGTTCCGCAGCGGCGACCGCGTGGAATTCAACGTGAATCCGACCGGCGAGCGCCTCGCCGGTCCCGACACGGTGGCGGGTCTCCTGATGCCGGCCGGCTCGTATCACTGGAAGCGCTACCGGTTGGAGATCGGGACGGCGCAGAAACGCCGCTTCTACGGCCAGCTTACCTGGTGGTTCGGGCGGTTCTACGACGGCGACCTGAATCAGGTGGTATGGACTGGAGCCTGGAATCCGATGCCCCTGGTGACGGTGGAACTGTCCGGCGAGCGTAACGTCGGCGAGCTCTCGGGGGGCCGGATTGCACAGACGCTGGTCGGGACGCGCCTGCGCATCAATGTCTCGCCGGATCTCTCGCTCGCCAGCTACGTGCAGTACGACACCGACAGCGCCTCGGTGGGCATCAACACTCGGCTGCGCTGGACAGTGCTGCCCGTCGCGGACCTCTTCGTGGTCTACAACCACAACGTGCGGTCGATCTTGGATCGGTGGCAGCTCGACTCGAATCAGGTGCTCGTCAAGCTGCAGTACGCCTGGCGGCGATAGAGGCGCGACGCGCTCCCCTACCGCACACGTCCGAGATAGCGGTCGAGCCAGGCCACCACTTCCTGGACGATTTGGCTGCGCTGGGTCCCCAGGATTTCGTGGCCCCCGGGATAGAGCACATGCCGCTTGTCGGTGGCCGGCGTGCCGAGCGTTTGGAACAGGGGCCGCTGAGACGTCTGCAGTGGAAAGATGAAGTCCTGATCGCCGTTCAACATGAGGACGGGTACGCGCACCCGAGGCGCGAAGTTGAGGGGGTCGACTTCGGGCGCAGGCCTGCCGCTGGCCAAACCGCCCATCACGAGTACGCCCGACTTGAGGCGCGGATCGAGCGCTAACGTGAGCGGCCCAAGCCGTGCGCCCCACGAGATGCCGTAGTACGCCTGTTTCGCGGCGTCGATATCCGGCCTGGTCTCCAGGTAGTCGAGCGTCCGCCTCGCATCAGCGATCAGCTGCTGAATCCACGTCGTATAGGCCCGGGTGGGCTCGGGGAACGACGAGGTGACCCGCGCATCGCGCCGTTCGTAGGTGAATTTGTAGACCGGAAACGCGATCACCCGGCCGCTCATGACGACGAAGTCGAGCCCCGTTGTATCCAGTTGGATGCTCGCGCTGCTTTCGGTGCGAATCGCGCCCGATCCGGGAAAGAAGAGGACCGACTGGTACGGCGGCTTCACATTCTTCGGGAGATAAAGATGGATGGGAAGGCGCTCGCTGCCGTAGGCGGCGGCGATGCTGACCAGCTCGTGCCGCCAGTGCGGCGACTGGTCGTCGGCCAACTCGATTCGTGCCTCGAGCGGCGTGCGATCGTAGCTGTATTGATCGGCGTAGATCCGAAACGTCGCGTCAGGGACCGGCCGCTCGGTGGCGTAGTCGCGCGAGGGCGGCGCCATGGGCGCGGCAAGCGCGGCCGGCGGTGCCGCGCCGCCCGCGTACGTCGCGCAGCGGAACCCGTTCGTCTCGGATCGGTCGAAGGGCGACCGCGAGTCCGAGTAGAGAAACTGGTAGTCCGGTTCGTTCCAGGCGCCGCCCAGGATGTAGCGTTTATCCGTGCCCGCGTGTTCGTTCCGGACCCACTCCTTGATGTTGCCGGCCATGTCGTAGGTCCCGTACGGTCCGAGACCGCGTGAGGCGCCCGCCCGCATCAGGCCCACGCCTCCAAAGTTGCTCGCGCGCGTGATCGAGTCGCCCAGCTCGGGGCGGGCGGCGTGCGCCCAGTGATAGATCGTCGGCAGATGCTTGCCGCGGAACGCGGCGTAGGCGGCAGCCTCGTACCAGCTCACGCCGGCGACCGGAAACTCTTCCTGACCGGCGGCGTAGGTGCCGCCTTGCCACGTGGATGGCCCCGGCCGGCCGGTGCGATCGCGGAAGAGCCCGAGCGCTTGCGCCGCATCGATCGCCTGTCCGTCCCGCACGAAAGGTTCCGCCCAGTACTCCCGCTTCTCGTAGCCGCCCGCATCCACGAACGCCTTGAACTCCGCATTCGTCACTTCGTGCCGATCGATGAAGTAGTCCTTTTCGGCGATGCGCTTGTTGTAGTCGAAGCCGGTCAGCGTCAGGCTGACTCCACTGGGCGGGACCTGGACCCCGACCATGCCGTCGGGCCACGCGCCCGCGGCCGGCAGGGTGACCCCGTCGACACTGGGAAACAAGTCGCCATGTGCCGCCGCGCGCAGAACCTCGATCGGTGGCGCGCCCGCCCTCTCGAAGCGCCACCAGAACATCCCTCTCGGCAGCCGTGCATTCGTCAGCGGCGTTCGGCCAACCGGATGCCACGCGCCGTTGCTGCCGATGAGTCGAAACGACACGTCAGCCTCCGACGGCTTCGTGGCGAGCGACAACCGGCGGGAGATGCGGAGCCAGACGCCCGCCAGAACGGGATCGCCGGGAATGTACGCCTCGGCCTGGGTGGCCAGCAGGAACGCCTCGCCATACTGGTCTCGGTCGGCGAGCCGGAGGATCTCCGGCAGTGCCACGCTTCGCGCCCAGCGCGGTCCGCTCGAGCGCCACGCCCACGCGGCAACCGCGGCCGCGACGATGACGACTGAGGCAACGCCGATGAGCGCGACCCGTTTGCGGGGCCGGCGGCTTGACGCGAGGAGCACGGTGGCATCGGCCGCCATGCCGGCTGGCGGCTGCAGGCACGCCTCGAGCGCGTGGGCCATGTCCGAGGCGTTCGCGTACCGGCGCTCGCGGCCTTTCTCGAGCGCGCGTCCGACGACGTGCTCGAGATTGCCCGAAAGGCCGGCGAGACCCGTGAGCGGCGCCACCGGCTGGTCGACGATCGCCTGCAGGACGTCGTAGTCGGTGGCGCCCGCAAACGGCCGGCGCCCGGCGAGCATCTCGTAGAGCACGACGCCGAGCGCCCACACGTCGCTCCGTTCGTCCGCGTCGCCGCCCCGCACGTGTTCGGGCGCCATGTAGGCGACCGTCCCGTGCGTCGTGCCCGTTCGCGTGAGGTCGCCGCCGCCGCCGGCGAGCTTCGCGATGCCGAAGTCGAGGAGCTTCGCCTCGCCCTCGGCGGTCACCATGATGTTGCCGGGCTTCACGTCGCGATGGACGATGCCGCTCTGGTGGGCGCGAGCGAGTCCGCGCGAGACCTGAAGCACGATGCGCGCGGCCTCGGGTGGCGCCATGGGCCCGCGCTCGAGACGCGACTTCAGCGTCTCGCCGTCGCAGTAGGCCATCGAGAGGAAGACCCGGCCGTCCGGCGTTTCCTCGATGTCATGGATGGTGCAGACGTTCGCATGGTCGAGAGCCGATGCCGCGCGCGCTTCCTGGAAGAAGCGCCGCTTGGCGTCTGGATCGCGCACAAGGTCCGGCGGCAGGAACTTCAGCGCGACGAACCGGCCGAGCCGAAGATCCTCGGCCTTGTACACCACGCCCATGCCGCCCCTGCCGAGCTCGGCAACGACGCGGTAGTGGGAGATCGTCTCGCCGATCACCCGCGGTTTCTCCAGAACGCCGTCAGGCCGGGCTCCTTCATTACTTTCTCGATCCCCTCGATCTCCATCGTCAGATCGCCGGAGAGATTCTCGTAGCCGGTTGCCGTGATGAGGATGACGTCCTCGAGCCGAATGTAGATGCGCTCGTCGCGGATCGTCAGCGCCGGCTCGATGGTGAAGATCATGCCGGGCCGGTAGTTGCCGTCGAACCCGCCGGAGACGTCGTGCACTTCCAGGCCGACGCCGTGGCCGAAGCTTCGCCCGCCGCCGGCGTAGCGCGCGACGAAGGCCGTCGCGGCCTCCCTGACCTTGGCGTCGGCGAAGGTGAACGACGCCATGATAATCGTCATCTTCGCGTGCGCGTTCTTGAGGCGGGGCTCCACCGGGCCGGGACCGATCGACGACATCAACGCCTGGTAGAGCTTGACGTAGATGCCGTA
>JANOGJ010000026.1:0-1907 GCA_031405995.1 Acidobacteriota bacterium | reverse complement strand
CGCGGCGTGCTGGAGCGCATCGCGGCGGGCGAGCCGGCATCGGTCACGTTCGACCTTGATGGCGTGGACCAGTTGTCGCATCGCCTCGAGTTGCGCGGCGTGCCGCTCGAGCGGGACTCGCGCGGCGGCCGCGGCATCATCGCGGCGCTCCGCATCCCGGTCGGCGATCCGCTGCCCAGCTCGCCGGTCCCACTCGAGGCCATCACGGTCGATGACGGGTCGCGCCAGCGGTCCGGACGGGGGCGCCGATGAAGCTCCTGTACCTGTCGGGGACCGTCGCCGAACTCGACGCGATCACGACCCAGCAGCTTGCGCGCATCGCGCCCCAGTCGACGGTCACGACCGTCGCGACCGCCGCCGAGGCGCTCGTCGAGATCCGCAAGCTGGGCGGCTTCCACGCGCTGCTGACGTCGCCGTCCCTCGCGCAGAACGAGACGCTCGCGCTCATCGCGAGCTTGCGCACGGATCGGGTGCCCATTGCGATCGTGCCGGTCGTGGGCGAGGCCCAGCAGGACTTTCTGACCTCGGCCGTGGGCGCGGGCGCCGATGACGTGCTCGTCCTCCGCGGCGATGCCCTGGTCCACGCGTCGGATACGCTGACCCGGATCCGCCAGAGCCCGCACCTCTTCCCCGCCGACGACCGCCGCCTGCGCGTGCTCTACGCCGGCCGCGATCCGGTCGTATGGGACCTGCTCGAGCAGATGCCCTTCGTTCGGGCGGAACAGGCGACCTGCGCGGTCGACGGCGGGTGCGCCGTGCGCATGCCCGGATCGGCCGAAGGCGGGCTGCGCTGCGATGTAGTGGTGGTCGACGAGAAGCCCGACGAGGCCCACCCGCTCCAGGTGGTGAAGTCCATCAAGTCGCAGGCCTCCGACCTTCCGGTGGTCGTGCTGTCGCCCCCGGGCGCCGGCGACATTTCGACCGCGGCGTTTGACCTCGGCGCCGACGACGCGGTGTTGAAGAGCAGCGCCTACCGGCGCCGGCTGGTCGCGACGCTGCGGCGGGTCCATCAGCGTCTCGAACTGAGCGCCCAGCACGCCACGCTTCGGGACCGCGAAGCCCGGTTGCGTCAGATCGTCGAGACGATGCCCGAAGGGCTGACGGTCATCGCCGGAGACGGCACGGTGCTCGCGATGAACGCCGCCGGGCTGGCGCTCGTTGGCGCGGCCCGCCCGCGCGAGATCGTCGGGCGGGACTTCTGCATGCTCGTCGTCTCCGAACAGCGCGGCGACGTCCGGCGCGCGCTCGAAGCGATCACGGCTGGTGAACCCGGCACCATCGAATTCGACCTCGAGGGCCTGGACCAGACCCGGCGCCGCCTCGACCTGCGCGGCGTGCGGCTCGAGCGAGATGCCCGCGGCGGCCGCGGCGTGATCGCCACGCTCCGGATCCCGGGCGCCGCGACGGCCGACCTCGACGACCTGGCCTCGGCCAACGCCCGCGAGCAGGCGCTCCAGACGGCCCTCGCCGAGGCCGAGACTCGCGTGAACGAACTCCGCGCCACGATCGGCGAGACCGAGAAACGAAGCGCGGCGACCGACGAGGCGATCGGCGGCGAGCGCGCGCGATGGGAGGCCGAACGGACGGCGCTCGAATCACGCGTCCGCGAGGCCGAAGCCACGGCGGGCGCCGACGGGGAGCTCCAGGCCGCGCTGAAGGCCGCGCGCGCCGAGCTCAGCCATGGCTCGAAGCAGCACGAGAGCGATCGCGCCGTCTGGGATGCCGCGCGCGCCGAGTTCGGGGCCCGGCTCCAGGCGGCGGAGTCCGCCGGACGCGCGGGCACCGAGCTCGAAGCCGCGCTCGTCGCCGCGCGCGCCGAACTGGCCGTGCTCCACAAGGCGCGCGCCGTCGACCAGGCGGAGTGGGAGAAGCACCAGCACGCGCTCGAACTGCACGTCACCCGGGAG
>JANOGJ010000191.1:0-2013 GCA_031405995.1 Acidobacteriota bacterium | reverse complement strand
CAACAACGTCAACCTGGGACCTGAGCTGACGTCCGCTCCGTACACGATGATGTGGAACGCGGCTGGTTCGGTCGCGGGCAGCCACGCGCTGACGGCCATCGCGCGGGACGCGGCCGGCAACTCCCGCACGGCCTCGACCGTCACTGTGACCGTGCAGAACGTCGAGTCGGGCGGCGATACGACGCCGCCCGCCGTCTCGATGACCTCGCCGGCCAACGGCGCCAGCGTCAGCGGATCGATTGTGGTCTCCGCCAACGCGACGGACAACGTCGGCATCGCGGAAGTGCAGTTCAAGCTGGACGGAGCCAACCTCGGCCCCGCCTTGATCGCACCGCCATTCGCCATGAGCTGGAACAGCGCAACGGTCCCGGCCGGTTCGACGCACACGCTGACGGCGCTCGCGCGCGACGCCGCCGGCAACCTGCGCACCGCGACGTCGGTGAGCTTCACGGTCAAGAGCAGCACGTCCACGGGTGGTGCGACGCCCCGCGGCAACACGATGCGGATCTCCTGGACGAGCCTCGTCAACTCGAAGATCTATCTTTGGAAACTCCGTAAGACGGCCGGCACCGACAACACCGCAGACGCGGGCGCCGTGTCAGCCGAGCGCCTGAGCGCCGGGGATGCCTACTTCGAGTTCACGGCGGCGACCAACGCGAGGGCCTATTACGTCGGCTTGGGCCCGGGCAACCCGGGGACGTCGCCCGTGGACCTCGACTTCGGGCTCCGTCTGAACGGGAGCATCGCCGAAGTCCGCGAAGCCGACGCGCTGAAGGCCAGCGAGCCGATTCGGGACGGCGACGTCTTCCGGATTGGAGTAATCGCCAACCTCGTGACCTACGCGCGCAACGGCACGGTGTTCTACACGAGCCAGCGGGCGCCGATCTACCCCATCGCGGCCCGCGCGGTCTTGCTCGACAAGAACGCGGAGGTCAACCGCGCCTTTTACTGGCGTCCGGCCGCGGCGGCGGCGACCTCGTCGTCGACCTCCTGGATCGGGTCGGGCAGATCGGGCGCGTCGCCGACGGCCACCGTTCCGCGCGTGGCTCGTGGCCGGGATGACCTCACCGGACCCACCGACCCCTTCGCGCGGCTGAGCTTCATCGACCTCGACCCTTCGCGCTCGGGATCGTCGCTCGTCGGCGCGTGGGCGCTCGGCCTGCTCGCCAAGGCGGACGCCAACGTGACCGCCATCTACCTCTACGCCCAGCCGACCGACGGCTCGAGCGATGCCCCGGCGTTCCTCGGCGCGGTGGCCCCGGACCAGCCGGGCCAGCCGGCGATCGACGCCGGCCGCGCCCAGCGCGCCCGGTTCGTGGTGGCGGTGTCGGAGTTGGCGGCGGGAACCTACACGGTGACCGCATTCGCCCAAGTAGCGACCGGCGCACCGTACGAGATCGGATCGATCACCCTCATCGTTCGTTAGCCGGCGTTCGCCTCGCCTGCGAGAGCCCGCGACCCCGTCACGCGACGGGGCCGCGGGCGGCTCGTTCCCAGGTCACGCGCAGGCGCCCCGTCACGAACCGCGCGAACCCGACGACCGTCGCCCACGTAAGAAAACAAATCGCGTACGGCACTGCCGCGACCGGCACCGCCCGCCGCATGCCGGGCAGCACCGCGCCGGCGGCCGCGGCGAGGACGAAGCCACCCTGCCCCGCCATCGTCCACCAATAGAACGGGTGATTGAGGAGCAGCGCGTTCGAGACGAACGCCGTCGCGTAGCACGCCGGCAGCACCAACCGGAGTCCCTTGTGCGAGACGGTCTGCCACCACAGGCGGTTCTGACGCGGCGAGAGCAGCCACCGCTCGCTCGCAAACATCTGAAAATTGCCGCCTAGCGTCCGGACCTTTCGCTCGAATTCCTGGCTCGCCGACGCCGCGCGCTGATCGAACGCGACGGCTCCCGGTTCGAAGAGCACGCGGTAGCCGCGCCGCGCGATGCGCATCGGCACGACCACGTCATCCAGGATCGTCGCGGGCGGAAGGGGCTCGAACAAGTCGCGGCGGATGGCG
>JANOGJ010000170.1:0-4578 GCA_031405995.1 Acidobacteriota bacterium | reverse complement strand
AATTGATCTTCACGGCGGGCCTGGCGCTGCTCCTCTCCGCCCTGACGGCGCATTTCCGCGACATCCGGGACATCCTCTCGCACGTGCTGACGTTCTGGTTCTTCGCGACGCCCATCATTTATCCCTGGTTCCAGCCCGAGCTCGAGCCGTACCGCTTGTGGTTCAAGTTGAACCCGTTCACGCATCTGGCGGTGTCCTACCAGGAGCTGCTGTTCTTCCATGGGCCATTCGGCCAGCTGCCGTGGGTGCTCCTGCTCGGCGCGCTGTCGGTGCTGCTGTTCCTCGTGAGCTACTGGGTCTTCGATCGGCTGCGGGATTCGTTCTCGGAGGTCGTATGAGCCCCTTCGGCTCCGCTCAGGGCAGGCCGGCCATCGAGCTCACCGGCGTCTCCAAGGCGTACCGGCGGTACGACGGGCGTCGCTTCGCGACGCTGAAGAGCGCGCTGCTCCAGCGGAGTCTGGTGCGCGACCTGAAGCCGAGCGAGACGTTCCCGGCGCTGACGGACGTGTCGTTCGTCGTGCCGGAGGGCTGCACGTTCGGCGTGATCGGCCGGAACGGGTCGGGCAAGAGCACGGCGCTGAAGCTCGTCGCCGGCATCACGAAGCCCACGTCCGGCACCGTGTCGGTGCGCGGCCGCGTCTCGGCGCTCATCGAGCTTGGCGCGGGCTTTCACCCCGAGATCTCCGGCCGTGAGAACGTCTTCATCAACGGCATCATGCTCGGACTCTCGAAACGAGACATTGAACGGCGGTTCGACGAGATCGTGGAATTCGCCGAGCTCGAGGACTTCATCGACGCGCCCGTGAAGACCTATTCGTCCGGCATGTACATGCGGCTCGGCTTCTCGGTCGCCATCCACGTCGATCCGGACGTGCTGCTGGTCGATGAGGTGCTGGCCGTCGGCGACGAGGGCTTCACGCACAAGTGCCTCGACAAGTTCGCCGAGTTCAAGCGGCGCGGCAAGACGACGCTGCTCGTGACGCACGCGCTCGGCCTGGTGGAACGGTTCTGCGACGAGGCCGTCTGGCTCGACGCGGGCCGCAAGCGCGCCGAAGGCACCCCGAAGCGCGTGATCGGCGCCTACGTCACCGACGTCGAGCGCCAGGAAGAGAAGTTCCTGGCGGCGACCGACGCCACCGCCCAGAAGGAATCTGTCGATCCGGACGTGGCGCCCGACGCGCCGAAGGTCGAGACGCTCGAGGACATGTCGAAAGCGGCCGAGGGCCGGTGGGGCGACGGCCCCGTCCACATCACCGACGTGGCGATCCTGAACGAGCAGGGCCAGCCGACCCACGTGTTTCATTCCGGCGAGCCGATGGTCCTCCGCCTGAGGGTGCGCACGACGAAGCCCGTTGACGATTTCGTGTTCGGCGTCGGTATCTTCAGCGCCGACGGCGTCCCGATCTACGGCACCAACACCGACGTCGAGGGCCACGACGGCGTGTCGCTTTCGGGCGACGCCGACGTCCGGCTCAAGATCGACGCCCTGGATTTGGTGGAAGGCACGTACAAGCTCGACGTCGCCGTGCACACGCGCGCCGGCGCGCCTTACGACTATCACCGGCTGCTCCACACCTTCCGCGTGAAGTCCCCGGTGAAGGACGTCGGCATCTACCGCCCGCGGCACCGCTGGGAGTTTTCCGGACAGGTGACGGTCAAGGCCAGGGAGTAGCGGCCCGTGCCCGTGTTGAGCATCGACGGCGCGGCGGACCTCGCGGCGGCCCAGCGGCTCGCCGGCCGCCGGGTCGTCTTCACGAACGGCGTCTTCGATTTGCTCCACCCCGGCCACGTGCGGTACCTGCAGGCGGCCCGCGCTCACGGCGACGTGCTCATCGTCGCCGTGAACTCCGATCGATCGGTCCGGGGCAACAAGGGGCCGGACCGCCCGCTGATTCCCGAGGCGGAGCGCGCGGAGATCCTCAGCGCGCTGGCGTGCGTCGACGCGGTCGTCGTGTTCGACGATGCGACGCCGGCGGAGATCGTGAGACAAATTCAGCCGGACGTGCTCGTGAAGGGCGCCGATTGGGCCGCCGACGCGATTGTCGGCCGGGACACCGTCGAAGCGCGAGGCGGGCGGGTGGTGCGCGTCCCGATCGAGTCGGGATGGTCGACGTCGGCGATCGTTGAGAAGATCCGGCGAACTGAGTGACCCCAGTCTCACTTGCGCTTCGCTCCCTGCTTGAATCGGCCGCGGGTCGCGCCGGCCTGACGAAGACCCCCGCGCGCATGGGCGGCATCTCGGCGCCGGCGCTGGCGCTGCACGCCGCGGCGCTGGTGCGGGAGCATCCCCTGTTTCTGGTCGTGCCGACGGACGGGGCGGTCGAGTCGATCGTCAGCGACGCGCGCTTCTTTTTGGCGGGGCTGGAAGGCTCGTCGGAATTCGAGGCGGCGCGCCAGGTGCTGCCGTTTCCGTCGCAGGAAGTTGATCCGTACCGCGGGCTCGCGCCGCATCTCGAGGTGGCGTCGGCGCGTGCGCGGGCGCTCTACGGTCTGGCGACCGGCACCGTTCGACTCGTGGTGGCGTCGGCTCGTGCGCTCGTGCCGCGGTTGTCGGATCCGGCCGCGCTCCGGTCCACCGGCCTCGTGATCACGCCTGGGCTCGAGATCGCGCCGCACGATCTGGCCGACCGCCTCGCGCTCGCCGGCTTCACGCGTGAGGATCCCGTCGACGAGCACGGCGAGTTCTGCGTGCGGGGCGGCGTCGTGGACTTCTACCCGGCGTCCGAGGCCGAGCCGGTCCGGCTCGAGTTCATCGGCGATATCGTCGAGTCCGTGCGCCGGTACGACGCCGCGACGCAGCGATCGCTCGCCGCGCTCGACCAGACGGCCATCTACCCGCAGCGCGAGCGCATGTCGGACGACACGACCGCGACCGTCATGGACTACGTGCGCCAGGCGTCGGCCCATGTGTTGACATTCGAAACGGACGACGTCGGCGCGTATGGACGAACGCTCGAGGAGCAATGGCGGAAGAGCGCGGCCGACCTCGTGGCGCGCGGCCACGACGCGGCGCCGTACGAGACCCTCGCGCTGCCGTGGACCGACGTCGAGGCGTGGCTCGCGTCGGGCCGTCGCGCGAGCGAGCTGACGATCGACGATCCCGATCCGGCCCTGGC
This sequence comes from Acidobacteriota bacterium, assembly GCA_031405995.1. Lineage (GTDB taxonomy): Bacteria > Acidobacteriota > Vicinamibacteria > Vicinamibacterales > SCN-69-37 > JANOGJ01. Next base: position 1,462 of record JANOGJ010000170.1, on the reverse strand, counting down.
TCACGTCAGCAGCCTGCCGTCGATCGAGTACCACGGCCGCATCGGCGACTGGGTCGAGGAGATCCGGAAGGCGCAGGCGCGCAACGACCAGGTGGTGTTCGTGGCGGCGACGCCTGGCCGGGCGGAACGCACGATCGAGCTCGTCGCCGACTACGGGATTCGCGCGCGCGCGGTCGCGCTGGCCGACGACCTGCGCGAAGCCACCGTGCTGGTGACGACGGGCACGCTGTCGCGCGGCTTCCATCTGCCGGAAGCGCACGTCGCGTTCTTCGCGGAGACGGACCTGTTCGAGGAGGAACGCCGTGTCCACGAGAAGCGGCGTCGATCTGCCAGCCGATCGTTTCTCTCCGACTTCCGCGACCTGAAAGTCGGCGACCTCGTCGTCCATCTCGACAACGGGATCGGCCGTTTCGTCGGCCTGAAGCGCCTCGCCGCCCAGCCGGGGCTCGGCGAGCAGGAGTTCATGGAGCTGCGCTACGCGGGTGAGGACAAGCTCTTCGTCCCCCTCGAGCGGCTCGACCTGGTCCAGAAGTACACGGGCGGCGCGAACCCCGCGCTCGACAGACTCGGCGGCACGACCTGGGAGAAGGCCAAGACGCGCGTCAAGAAGGCCATGCGCGACATGGCCGAGGAGCTGATCAAGCTCTACGCCGCGCGCAAGGCGGTCACCGGCCACGCGTTCACCGCCGACTCGCACTGGCAGCAGGAGTTCGGCGACGCGTTCGCGTACGAGCTCACGCCGGATCAACGGAGCGCGATCGCCGACATCACGCGCGACCTCGAAGCGCCGACGCCGATGGACCGCCTGCTCTGCGGCGACGTCGGCTACGGGAAGACCGAAGTCGCGATGCGGGCCGCCTTCAAGGTCGTGATGGACGGCATGCAGGTCGCGGTGCTGGCGCCGACGACCGTCCTCGCGTTCCAGCATCTACGGACACTGACCGAACGATTCGCCGGATTTCCGGTGCGGATCGACATGATCAGCCGGTTCCGTACAAACGCCGAGCAGAAGACGGCGCTCGTGAGCCTCGCGGGCGGCCAGACGGACATCATCGTCGGCACGCACCGCCTGCTCTCGAAGGACGTGCAGTTCCGAGACCTCGGTCTGCTCGTGGTGGACGAAGAGCAGCGCTTCGGCGTCGCGCACAAGGAACGCTTGAAACAGATGCGGAAGAAGGTCGACGTGCTGACGATGACGGCGACGCCGATTCCACGCACGCTGAATATGTCGCTCGTCGGGATTCGGGACATGTCGGTCATCGAGACGCCTCCGCGCGATCGGCTCGCGATTCAGACGCACGTCGTCCGCTTCGATACGGACGTCGTCGCGCGCGCCATCAAGACCGAGCTGGAGCGCGGCGGCCAGGTCTACTTCGTGCACAACCGCGTGGAGTCCATCTTCTCGGTGGCTGCGATGGTGCAGCGCCTGGCGCCGGAGGCGCGGGTCACTGTCGCCCACGGC
>JANOGJ010000169.1:0-4581 GCA_031405995.1 Acidobacteriota bacterium | reverse complement strand
CCGCAGGGCTTCATCGTCGGCTGTCGGAATGTAGATCGCGGTCAACTCGCCGGCACGATGCAACCGAGCCAACGCGTCGCCATCGCGGCGGTCCGTTGGCACGATGCAACCGAGCCAACGCGTCGCCATCGCGGCGGTCCGTCTTGATCCGATCGCCGCTCCGCCTCGGCATGCTCGACGGATTCACCACGACGCAGTCCTCGTCCTGCGCCGTCAGGTACCGATGGATCCCAAACCCGCACGGACCCGCTTCGTACACGAAGCGCAACCGTCGGTGCGGCGCCCGCAGGGCGCGCACGACCTTGGCGAGAGCCGCGAGGTCTCCGGCGATCACGCCGTAGTGCCGTACCTCGCCGTCTCGCCCGTCCTCAGCGAGCGAAATGTCGATCGATTCTTTGTGCACATCCAGTCCCACGAACATGCTACGTTTCTCCATGACCTGCCTCCTTGTTTGTGGCACTGCGCGACGCCTTCATCAGCTCCGCGTAACCCACGATAACAACGTGAGGCAGGTCTCTCGATTTAAGATCTGACAGCCATACTGTCTAGGCGGCTGAATCAAGAGAGAGATTCACGGAAATGGGCAAACCCACAATTCGTGAACGGTTCCTCGATGAAGCGGCGCGGTTCGTGCGTGCAGCCGGCGCGGTTCCAGGCGTACGGCGGATTGCGGTGATCGGGTCGATCGTGACCGACAAGCCCGATCCGAAAGACATCGATCTCTTGGTAACCGTGACAGACGACGCGGATCTCGCACCGCTCGCATCGTGCGCACGCCGGCTTCAAGGCAGGTTGCAGGGGTTGAACCACACGGCCGACGTGTTTCTCGCGGATGAGCGCGGCCGCTACCTCGGGCGGACGTGTCATTGGCGGGATTGTCGGCCAGGCCTTCGACGAGCATGCGATGCGCTGAACTGCGGGAGGCGGCAATACCTTCACGACGATCTCAGCACCGTCACCTTGGAGACCGCGACGATTGCGGCTGCTCGCGTGCAGGTGTGGCCTCAGGTGGAACGTCATGGACCAGTCCCAGCGGATGTGGAACGCTTTCTTGAGGCACTTCAACACGCCGCCTAACATGGCTTGCAGCCGACGGCGCCTAGTGCAATCGTGAGCCGCCGCGGCTGAAGCCTAACGTTGATATGACTTCGGATGTCAACTGCACCGAGGTGCGGGAAGAAACGTTTACATATCACCGCTCTTTTCTTTGTGGCGATTGTTTCGAACACACCCGGGTCAGCGCCGAGATGGAGCCAGTACTGCCGACGGTTGATCCTGCTGATATCCGTGGATTGGGTACCACCGTACTGTGATCCGTCGCGCGCCTGCCTCACTCTAGGCACGAGGGTCGGCCGAAGCCGCCTCCTAACGTCGTCGAGGGTTACGCGGAAAACCGGGGCCGCACCATCGACGCCGACCCGAGATTCGGTGAGCGAGAGGGTTACGCCGTGATCGGCACCTCCTTCGCAATCGCCCACATGAACGCGATGAGCTCGCGCGCGATCGCCGTGACGGCGACATTCGGATGCTTGCCGCGCGCGGTCAGACGCCGAAAGCGCTTGCACAACCGGACCTGCGCCTTCCAGCCGAGGTCTTGAATCGGCTTCGGCAGCCCGTCGATGCGACGCTGAATGTGCTCGGACACCTTGGCGGGATGCCGATACGCCCACGCCCCTTCGATCAGCGCGCGGCGGGCGCGGCCGTTGCCGGCCTTGGTGATGCCGCCCTGCCGCCGCGCCGGGCCGCTCGAGTATTCGGCGGGAATCAGGCCGACGAACGCGGCCAACTGTCGGGGAGAGTCGAACCGCGTGAGGTCGCCGAGTTCGGCGACGACCGTGATCGCGACGAGGAACTGGACGCCGCGCAACGCCTGCAACGCGTGCACGACCGGATAGAGCCGCCAGGCCGTGGCCCGCTCGAGCAGCTCGGCCTCAAGTCGCTGGAGCCGGTCGACCTGTTCATCGACGGCGCGCACGGACTCCTGAAAGACGATCTGTTGCGTCGCGGTCGGGCAGACGACCTTCGCGAGGTACCGACGATGCGCCGGCGTCCAATCCGCCCGTCCGACATAGTGCAGGCCGAGCCGGAGCAAGAAGGCCTTCAGCCGGAGCTTGGCGTTCTTCATCGTCAGGCGCGCGGCATCGCGGGCCCGACACAGATCGCGGAGGGCTTCATCGTCGACGGTCGGCACGTACACGCGCGTGAGATCGCCGGACCGGAGCAACCGCGCGAGGTCGATCGCGTCGCGCCGGTCGGTCTTGACCTGGTCCCCCGGCTTCTTCGGAATCAGCGAGGGCGCGACGACCTGACAGCTGAAGCCGCGGCCGGTCAGGTCGCGATACAAGCCGTACCCGCACGGCCCGGCCTCATACGCGAAGACGAGATCGGCTGACTTGCTTTGCAGTCGGCGCAGGAGCTTCGCCAGGTCCGCCTCGCGCGTTCCAATCTCGCCGACGAACACGGGCGGATCGGCGGAGTGGCCCTGTGCATGGGCCACGGCAATCGAATCTTTGTGGACGTCGAGACCCACGAAAAGCGGTGTAGGCTGTGCCATAGCTGACCTCCGGTCGAACGGACGGCTGACGCTGCCGTATGCGGCTCTGGTCCCCCATGGACCAACCCGCGAATTGTGCCGGAGGTCAGCCGTTCAATAAACCGAAGTCATACTGTCTAGGCCTCAATCCTCTCTGCGGGCTGCGCAACCGAGGCATGGGCGTAGAATCGGGTGGTGACCGTTCGGTTCTACATCGATCCGACGACTTCGCTGCCGCACATCTATGGGCATGCCGTCGACGAATCGGAAGTGGAAGACGTGCTGGCGCGGCCCATGGAGGATCGAGCGGGCCGCGACGACTCGAGGATCGCGTTGGGCCAGACCGAGGCGGGTCGGTACCTGCGGGTGATTTACGTGCCAGATCCGACGCCGGGCTCGGTGTTTGTCATCACGGCGTACGAGCTCGGCGAGAGGGCCCGGAAGGCATTACGGCGGCGGCAGAAGCCGTCACCACGGAAGAAGCCATGAAGAAACAGAATCGGTTTCCCCCAGGTTGGAACGAAGCCCGAGTGCAACGAGTGCTTGCGCACTACGAGCGTCAGTCCGACACCGAGGCGGTCGCGGAGGACGAGGCGGCGTACCGATCAACCACGGCGACCGTGATGAAGATCCCGGTCAAGCTCGTGCCGGCGGTCAGGGCGCTATTGGCGAAACGTCGGGCAAGCTGATCGACGCAGAGGCCTAACAGGGCATGCAGCCGACGGCGCTGGCGTGATCGAGAGCGCCGCGGCTGATGCCTGACGGCTAGGCCGTGCCGGGAAGATCGCTGCTTGGGTTGGAATGATCGTTCACGAGCGGTGCGACCGCCCGCCGCGTCGTCTTCATGACCGGCGACGTCGCCGGCACCGAGGCGGGCAGTTTTCTGGAATCCAGCGGCTGCCGCTGGATCCCGAAGCCGTTCAGGCTGCGCGATCTCGTGCGCGTGGCCCGCGAAGTGCTCGGCTAGGCGACTCTCGGCAACCGCCGCCGCGTCGTGGCCGCCTGACGGCGCGCCGCCACCACCTTCGCCATCTTCGGACGCGGCCTCGGCATGAGTCTCGGCGAGGGCTTCATGGTCGTCTCGAGCAGGATGGTCTTGAGACGCTGAATGGCGCGCGCGTGCAACTGTGACACGCGGGATTCGTTCACGCCGATCGCGTCCCCAATCTGTTTCATCGTCACTTCGGCGAAGTAGTAGAGGCTGATGATCCGGCGCTCGCGCGCGGGCAGCATCGCCATGGCCGCGCGCACGCGGTCGCGCACTTCCGCCTGCTCGTAGAGGCGGTCGGCGGACATCGGCTCGCTCGGGACCAGGACGGCCGGCAGCGTCGAGGTGTCGAGCGTGTCGAAGTTCGCGAGCGGTGACGTGGATTCGATGGTGTTGATGCGGACGATGGTCCGCTCGAGCCGTGCCTCGTCCGAGCCCACGCGACGGGCCAGGTCCGAGAGGGTCGGCTCGGCGCCCAGCTCGCGCCGCAGTTGCTCGCGCGCGGCTTCGAGCTCGCGGCGCACGCGGCGGACGCCGCGCGGCCAGGCATCCTTGCGCAGCGCGTCGATCATGGCGCCACGGACGCGGCGCTCGGCGAACGTCTCGAACTTGATCCCACGGCCCGCGTCGAAGCGGTTCGCGGCGTCGATAAGGCCCAGCACCCCGTCCTGCACGAGGTCGCCCAGGTCAATCGAGTGGGGCATCGTCGACGCCATGCGACGGGCCAGGGACTCCACAAACGGCAGTCCGGCCGCGACTCGCTCCTGCAGGTGCTCAGCCAAGGGCGCGCGCATCGACATCCTCCAGCGCCCGGAAAACGGTCCGAGCCCTGTGCCTATTCGCAACAGCGGTGCCATGGCTCGAAGCGAATAAAAAGGGAAGGTCGACCAGAGGTACTGAATCTGCTTAACTATCGTGTTTTCTGTAATTTACTGACGGCTGAGGCGGTGTGAAGCGGTGGGAAACCGTGTGCTGAAATCGTCAAATCAATGACAAAGCTACGGAAACTGTCATTGCTTTGTCGATTTTTGCGGGCGGTCTTATCGGCCAGAGGATGGCC
>JANOGJ010000140.1:0-4558 GCA_031405995.1 Acidobacteriota bacterium | reverse complement strand
GCACTACGAGAACTTTCCCGTGGCGTCGCGCCTGCTGCCGGCGCGGGCCCGTCCGCACGTCGCCGCCATTTACGCGTTTGCCCGCATCGCCGATGACTTCGCCGACGAGGGCGAGCGATCGAACGATGCCCGCCTCGCCCTGCTCGACGACTGGCGCCGCCGCCTGGCCGACGCGATCGCCGGCGTGCCGGCCGCCGACACGTCGGACGCCGCCATGGTCTTTCTCGCGCTCGGCGACACGATGCGCCGCTTCGACCTCGAGCCTCAACTGTTCGAAGACCTGATCAGCGCGTTTCGGCAGGACGTGCTGGTCAAGCGTTACGAGGACTGGCCGGACGTCCTCGACTACTGCCGGCGGTCGGCCAATCCGATCGGCCGCCTCGTGCTTCGGATCTTCGGGCACCGCGACGAGCGCCTGGATCGCATGTCCGACGCCGTCTGCACCGCGCTCCAGCTCACCAATTTCTGGCAGGACTTCGAACGCGACTGGCGCGCCGGACGTCTCTACGTGCCGCAAGCGGTTGTGCGCGCCTCGGGCGCGGATGAACGAGATCTTCACCGGCGCCGCGCCTCACCCGAGTGGCGGGCCGCGCTCGCCTCGGCCGCCGCCACCACCCTGGCCCAGTTCGCTGCCGGCCGCCCCCTGGCGAACGAAGTTCGCGGGCGGCTCCGCTGGGAGCTACGCGCCACCTGGCTCGGCGGCGTGCGCATCCTGGATCGACTCGAATCGAGCGGCTTCGATGTGTTCAAATCACGTCCCGTGCTGGGCTGGAGCGACGCTCTGGTAATTGGCGCGAAAACTCTGATCTGGCGAGGTTAATGGGGCAATGAGGCAATGAGGCAATGGGGCAATGGGGCAATGACTGACCGATGACTAGAAAAACGAGTTTCTATTACTCGTTTCTGGTCCTGCCGGCCCCCGAGCGGCGCGCCATCACCGCCGTCTTTGATTTCTGCCGTGCGGTGGACGACGCCGTTGATCTCGAACCGGACGCGGCGCGTGCGGTGACGGCGCTCGCGACCTGGCGGCGGGAAGTCGCGCGCGTGTTCGACGGCGCCACCCCCGAGACGCCGCAGGGCCTGGCGCTGCAGCCGTTCGTCCGGCCGTTCAATCTGCCGCGCGTGCAATTCGAGGCGCTCATCGACGGCGTAGCGATGGACGCGTCACCGCGCCGGTACGCCACCTTCGCCGATCTCGAACCGTACTGCCACCGCGTGGCGTCCGCGGTGGGGCTGATGTGCGCCGAGATCTTCAAGTACCAAGAGCGCGCGGTGCTCGAGTACGCGCGCGACCTCGGCGTCGCGTTGCAGCTCACGAACATCCTGCGCGACGTGGGCGTCGACTACGCGCGCGGGCGGTTCTACGTGCCCACGGAGGACCTCGCGCGCTTCGGGTGCACCGAAGACGACATCAAGAGGGAAGTCGCCGAGGCCGGACACGGCGTCACGTCCGATCGCGTGCGCGCGGTGCTCGACCATCAGGCCGCGCGCGCGCGCGTCTTCTTTGGCCGAGCGGTTCGCCAGCTGCCGAAGCAGGACGCGCGCCGCTTCATCGCGGCCGAGATCATGCGCGAGATTTACTTCGAGCTGCTCGGCCGGATTGAGACCGCCCGCTTCGATGTCTTCACGCGCGTGATTCGGATTCCGCGCCCGACGCAGGCCCGCCTCGCCCTCCGCACCTGGTGGCGGCTGCGCGGATGACGGCATGAGCGCGCCCGTCGTCATCATCGGCGCCGGATTCGCCGGCCTCAGCGCGGCGGTCCGGCTGGCCGACGCCGGATTCACCGTCACCGTCCTCGAGGAAGCGCCGCGATTGGGCGGCCGCGCGACGGCCTTCGCCGATCGCGAGACCGGCGAGCGGGTCGACAACGGCCAGCACGTGCTGTTTGGCTGCTACCGCGAGACCTACGCGTTTCTGCGGCGGATCGGCACCGCCGGCCTCGCGCCGCTCGATCGCCAGTTGAGCTTGACGATGGCCGGACCCGACGGGCGGCAGTCGATCCTGCGATGCCCGTCACTGCCGCCGCCCTGGCACCTGGTCGCCGGCGTCATGCGATGGAACGCGCTCGGCATGGGCGATCGGCTGAGCGCGTTCAAGCTCCGGGGTCTTCTGCGCGACGTGCGGCGCGACGGCGCGGCGGCGGTGGCGGCGCGCGTGCCCGGAGACCAGACGGTTGCCACCTGGCTCGAGGCGGCCGGCCAGTCGTCGCGGCTCTGCGAGTGGCTGTGGCATCCGCTCGCGATCGCGGCCCTCAATCAGTCGCCGCAAGTTGCCGCGGCAGCGCCGTTCGTGCGCGTATTGGGCGAGATGTTCGGCGCGGATCCGGCCGCGGCGGCGGTGGGGCTGCCCGCCGTGCCGCTCGACGATCTCTACGCCAATCCCGCCAAGGCGTTCATCGAGTCGCGCGGCGGCACGGTGCTGACCAAATCGCCCGCGCGCATCGACGTGAACGACGCCGGCGCCATTCGGGCCGTCCGCGTGGGCGACGACGCGATCGCGACGGCCTGCGTGATCTCTGCGGTGCCGTGGTTCGCGTTCGGCCGGATTTGGAATCGCGCGGTGCCGGAGGCGCTCGCCGGCGTCGCCGCTGACGCGGCTGGCACGGACAGCTCGCCTATCGTGACCGTGAATCTCTGGTTCGACGGCCCGGTGCTGCCGGAGACCGGCGCGCGGTTCGTCGGACTCGTGCGCGGGCCCATGCAGTGGGTGTTCGACAAGGACGCGCTCTGGGGCGGCGGTGCCGGGCACCTGTCCGTGGTCGCGAGCGGCGCCGATGCCATCCTCAGAATGAGCAACGACGAGACCACCGACCTCGCCGTACGGCAGCTCGGGCGCGCGTTGCCCGGCGTGGCCAAGCGCCGTCTCCTGCGATCCGTGGTCGTCCGCGAGCCGCGCGCGACGTTCTCGCTCGCGCCCGGAGGACCACCGCGGCCGGCGGCCTCGACGGCGCTGCCCGGTTTCTATCTGGCGGGCGACTGGACGGACACCGGCTTGCCCGGCACGATCGAGGGCGCGGTTGTGAGCGGGCATCGCGCCGCGGAGTTCGTGATTCGAAATGCGAAAAGCTAACCACCGGGATCTTGTGCGAAGCGCCTACCGGCGAATCAACTTCAGGCTGACCGTCTGCGTTTGGCCCTCCGCCAGCGACACACGTGTCGCATCGCCGAGGTACCGCTTGAGAAACTCCGGGTCCTGCCAGTCCGTGCCTTGCACGGGCGGGAGGGCAAGGACGAGGTAGTCGCCCGGCGGCAGCCCCTGAATCCTGAAATTACCCTGCGGCGTGGGCCGGCCTTGCGCGAAATAGCGCGAGGGAAAGACCCACTTGGCCGGAAAGTCCGCAAAGACGATCACGCTGCACTCCGACGCTGGCTTGTCGCCGTCCGTCACGGTGCCGCCGAGCGTGGGCCCGCGGCTCGTCAGCGTGACCTCGAGCCCATCGACATCGCCATTCCGAAAGTCGATGGGCTCGTCGGTGATGTCCTTGCCATCCAGCATCACCTTCTTCAGAGTCCACTGCGACGAACCCACGATTACGCGGATGACGCGGACGCCGGACATGTCGTTCACTTCGAACGTCCAGTCGTCGCGCGTCACCCTGTTCGGCGGGCCGCCGAAGACCGGCCCTGACACGAAGTTGGTCTGGCTGGGGGACACCAACACCCGGCTTGGCAGCGGCGGAGGCGAATCGTCGTCGAAAATGATCTTCCCGCGCGCGGTCGCTCCCGTGCGGACCTTCAGCTCGAGGTTGTTCAGGTCGCCGTCGCCAGGCACTGTCAGCGGCAACGAGCCGAACGGTGCGCGGCCAAGATTGCCGGCACCCACTGGACGCCCGAACGCTTGAATGACGTAGGTTCCCGGAGCCACGTTGCGAAACGTGAAGGCCCCGTCTGGTCCGGCCTGGATCCGGGCCGTGATGAACGAGCGCACGTCACCGCCGCTCGTCTGCAAGAACATCACATCGCCGGGAAACGGTTTGCCGGCATCATCGGTCGTTACACCGGACACCGTCGACATGGGCGCCGGAACGAGCTGAAACGCGATGCCCGACGTGTCCTGGCCGAGATCGAGATGAACCGGCCGGGCTTCAGTCGGCACGCGGGTGCCGGGAAAATAGGTCACCGCGAAGCCGGCCGGATCGTCCGACCCTGCGAAGGGACCGGCGAGCGCCATCAGGTAGTAGTCGCCCGGCGGCAGGTTGAAGATCCGAAACTGCCCGAGATCGTCCGTCGGCCGCGGCGCGATCACGCCGCCGATCGGCGTCAACCTGCGCTTGCCCGCCACGTACTGCACGCGGGCGGCCTGCACGGTAATCCCAGGCGCGGGATCGCCGAACTCGTCGACCAACCGGCCCTCGATAGCGGTGGTGGGCGGCAGTGCAATGTCGGCCTTGTCGAAATGCTGTGCCTCCTGGAGGTCGACCCGTCTGGCGCCCTCCTGCGGCCGTCGCTGGCCGACCTGCAGCGTGACGAAGGCCTCCGCGGAAAACGTCATGGCGTACTCGCCGGCGCGCAGGCCTTCGAAAAGGAAGCGGCCGTCGGGCCCCGTGAGCTTCAGGGG
>JANOGJ010000136.1:0-7977 GCA_031405995.1 Acidobacteriota bacterium | reverse complement strand
GGTGACATCGCGATCGCCCTGGGAGTCGCCCGGCGCCAGGCCCGCCGGTTCGGGCATCCGCTGGCCGTCGAGCTTCGGATTCTGGCCCTGCACGGGCTCCTGCACCTGCTGGGATACGATCATGGGACCGACAGGGGTGCTATGAATCGGGTCGAAGACCGCCTTCGCCGTCGCGTCGGTCTCCCCGCGGGCTTCGTGGCCGGCCGGGCGCGGACCACCAGCAGGCGTGGATCGGCGCCGCGATGATTGGGTACATCACGCTGGTCGCGGCGGGCTTGTTCTTCTTTGCCCTGGTCGAGATGGCTTTCACGCTTTTGATGCGCCTGCCGCAGCGTTTGGAGGCTGAGCGTGGGAGCGAAGGCGACGCGCTCGCCGCGTACCTCGACGACCCCCTGAAGTTCTTCGTGCCGGCTCGGCTCATGCGGGGCGCGCTGCTGATTCTGGCGACCGTCCTCGGCGCGCAGATTGTCGATCCGGGCTGGGTCGGTGGCCTCACACTCTTTTTCAGCATCTTCGTGGTGGCGGTCATCTTCGGACAGATCCTGCCGGCGTGGATCGTTCGGCGCGATCCCGAGCGCATTCTCGCGCTGCTCCTGCCGGTGTTCACAATCGTGGCCAATCTGATCAGCCCGCTCTCAGCGCTCGTCACCGGATGGCTGGGGCCCAGCCACCGCTCGGAGTCGGCCGGGCCCAAGACGATCGAAACGGCCGCGGCCGCCGCCGAGGGCGTGACCGGGCGCGCCGACGAGAGCCGGTTGCTGCGATCGGTCGTCGACTTCGGCGATACCCTGGTCCGCGAGGTGATGACGCCCCGGCCGGACATCGTCGCCATCCGATCGGACGCGACGATCGACGACCTTCGCCGGCTGGTGCAGGAGCAGGAATACTCGCGGCTGCCGGTGTTCACGGACAACCTCGACAACATCGTCGGCCTGGTCGTCGTGAAGGACTTGATTCAGGGCACCGAGCCGCCCGTCGGCAGTCGGCGGGTGTCGGAGATCATGCGTCCGGCCGCGTTCGTGCCGGAAACGAAACGCGTGATGGACATCCTGCGCGAGTTCCAGCAGAAGCGATTGCAGCTCGCGATCGTCGTGGACGAGTACGGCGGCACGGCCGGCCTCGTCACGGTCGAGGACGTCGTCGAGGAGCTGGTGGGCGAGATCCGCGATGAGTACGACAGCGAGGCGGAGCCCATCGTCCGCGAGGCGGCCGACACGTTCGTGTTCAGCGCGAAGGTGGCGATCGGCGACATGGTCGAACGGCTCGAGGTCTCGATCGAGGACGGCGGGTTTGAAACGGTCGGCGGGTACGTCCTCGCGCGGGTGGGGCGGGTGCCGGCGGTGGGAGAACGCTTCTCGAGTGACGGTCTCGACGTCGAGGTGCTGGAGGCCGAGCGGCGCCGCGTGCACAAGGTGCGGGTGCGGCGGCAGCCTTCGGCGGAGCCGGCTGAGTAGCCGAGGCCGCGAAGCATGAAAGCCGGGCACGTCGCGCTGGTCGGCCGGCCCAATGCGGGCAAATCCACGCTCCTGAACCGGTTCGTCGGCCAGAAAGTCGCGATCGTCTCGGACAAGCCGCAGACCACCCGTCACCGGATCCTGGGCGTCAAGAACGCGCCCGGCGGGCAGATCGTGTTCATCGACACGCCGGGCATCCACAAGCCGCTCCACCGCATGAACCGGCGCATGGTCGACGCCGCGACCGCCAGCCTGCGCGACGTCGATGTGGTGGTGCTCGTCGTCGACGCCGCCATCCGGCCCGGATCGGGTGACGAGTTCGTGCTCGACCTGCTGCGCACCGCCGGGGTGCCGGTGATCCTGGCCTTGAACAAAGTGGATCAGGTCCACAAGCCGAAGCTGCTGCCCATGATCGAGCACTACGCGAAGGCGATGGACTTCCGCGCGGTGGTGCCCGTCTCCGCGAAGACCGGTGACGGCGAAGCCGCCCTCGAGGCGGAGATTCTGGCGGCGCTCCCGGAAGGCCAGGCGCTGTTTCCCGAGGACTACCTGACCGACCAGACGGAGCGCCGGCTGGCGGCCGAGCTGGTGCGCGAGAAGGTGTTGCACCATACCCGCGATGAGCTGCCGTACTCGACGGCGGTGGTCATCGACCAATTCGAGGAGCCGGCATCTCCGGGCGCCCCGACGAGGATCTTCGCGTCGATCCTGGTCGATACCGAGTCGCAGAAGCCGATTCTCGTCGGCAAGGGCGGCGCGATGATCAAGCGGATCGGCATCGAAGCGCGGCGGGACCTGGAAGCCATGCTCGAGGGGCCGGTCTATCTCGACCTCCACGTCAAAGTTCGGCAGGACTGGCGAGACGACGAGCGGCTGCTGGATGAGCTCGGGCTGGGACCCGGACGTCATCGATAATCGATAATCGGAAAAGGTCAATCGGGAATCGACGATCGACAATCGGGGATCGACGATCGGGATCGACACTCCGAGGATCGATTCATCGATTGTCGATTGAAGATTATCGATTGCCGTTTGCCGCCTATCGATTTACGATTGAGCGTCACTCATGCCGCCACAGCGCAGAATCGACCTCATCCTCGAGTCGGTGCGGCGTCTTTTGAGGCTGGGCGCGACGCCGAACCTGCTCAATCTCCTTCAAAAACAGCACCCGGCCGACCTCGCGCAGATCTTCTCGGAGCTGCCGGAGCGCGAACGCCACGCGACCTTCAACGTCCTCGTCGAGAAGAACGGCAAGCTGGCCATGGAGGCCGTCAGCGAGATCGGCGCTGAAAAGGGCGCCGAGTTGCTCGCGCTGAGGCCTGCGGAGGAGATCGCCCGCCTCGCCCAGGAAATCCCGTCCGATGACGCCGCGGCGTTGATCGCCCACCTGCCGGAGGAACTCTCGGCGGTGGTCCTCGACATGATCCGGCCGAAGGCCGGCGGCGGCGTGAACGAACTGCTCGAGTACGAGGAGCAGACCGCCGGCCGGTTGATGAACCCGAACGTCTTCGCGCTGGCGGAGGACCTGACCGCGGGCGAGTCGATCACCGCGCTGCAGACCGCGCGCGACGTGGAGATGGTGTTCTATCTGTACGTCGTCGATGAACGCCGCCACCTCGTGGGCGTCGTGTCGCTTCGCCGCCTGCTGCTCGTGCCGACGGATACCCCGCTCAAGCGCATCATGACGACCGATGTCTACAGCGCGCGCGTGGACACGGACCAGGAAGAAGTCGCGCGACAGGTCGCGTCGTACAACCTCCTGGCGATTCCAGTCGTCGACCCGGAGAACAAGCTCGTCGGCATCATCACGGTCGATGACGTCATCGACGTCATCAAGGACGAGGCGACCGAGGACGTGTACCGCCTGGCGGGCGTGTCCAAGGACGACAGCGTCGAGACGCCGGCCGTCGAGTCCCTGCGCCGCCGTTTGCCCTGGCTCTATGTCAACCTCGCGACGGCGTTTCTGGCCGCGACCGTCGTCGGCCTGTTTGAGAGCACGATCAATGAGGTTGTCGCCCTGGCCGCGCTGATGCCCATTGTCGCGGGCATGGGCGGCAACGCGGCGACACAGACGCTGGCCGTCATCGTGCGCGGGCTCGCCATCGGGGAGCTGACCTGGAGCAACGCCCGAAAGACGTTGGCCAAGGAGGCGATTGTCGGGCTGGCCAACGGCCTGGCGCTGGGGGTCGTGGCCGCGGCCGGCGCCTGGCTGCTGAAGGGAAACCCGGTCCTCGGAGCCGTGCTCGGGCTCGCCATGATCATCAACATGTTCATCGCGGCGACGGCCGGCACCGTGATCCCGCTGGGCCTTCGCGCGTTGAAGGTCGACCCGGCGCTAGCCTCGTCCGTCTTCATCACGACGCTGACCGACGTGTTCGGGTTTTTCTCGTTCCTCGGACTGGCGACGCTGTTCTTGCCCTACCTCCGGTAGGGCAAGAAGGCTGTATGCTTAGCAAATTGTGGGCCAGCCGCCGAAGCCCGTCTGCGGCCGTCCAACACCCCTATGCGGGCCTACTCGGCTGATTCGCTCGTGCTGCGCACCTATCGCTATGGCGAGGCCGATCGTATTGTCGTGTTCCTGACCGAAGACCGCGGGAAGAAGCGCGGGGCGGCCAGGAACGCGACGGCGTCGCGTCGCCGCTTCGGCGCCGCGCTCGAGCCGCTCACCCAGGGCACGGTCGCCTACGTCGAACGCGAGTCGCGCGATCTGGTCCGGGTGGATCGCATCGAGCCGCGCCGGACCCCGATGGGCGCCGCCGACGGCCGGCCGGCCGACGAGGCGGCGCATGTCCTCGGACACGCCGCGTACTTCGCCGAACTCCTGGACGAGTGGGCGCCGGAAAACGCGGCGAACGAGCGCCTGTTTCGGCTAGGGTCGGCCGTCGCCGAGGCGCTCGGCCGCGGCGGCTCCGTTGAGGCGCTGGCCCGCTACTTCGAGTACTGGCTGATGCGGCTCGAGGGCGTGTACCCGGCGCTCGTCGCCTGCCCGCGCTGCGGCCGGCCGACGCTCGCGGATGGCGCCCTGCTCGTGCCGAGCGAGCGCGCCTACGTCTGTCTCGACTGCGCGCCTGGCGGCGAGTGCTTGTCCGGCGACGCGATCGCGTTCCTGCGAAGCGCGGGCACCAGGACGCCGGTCGAAGTCGCGCACGCGGGGGCGCCCACCCGCGTCCTGAGGGAGATCGAGGCCGTGCACCACCGCCTGATCACCCTGCACCTCGAGAAGGAGACGCGGTCGGCGCGCGTGGTGCGGGAATTGAGGCCCGGATCGTGACGTTCCAGGACCTCATCCTCAAACTCACCGACTATTGGTCCGCGCAGGGCTGCCTCATCCAGCAGCCGCTGGACATCGAGATGGGCGCTGGCACGATGCATCCCGAGACCTTCCTCAGGGTGCTCGGCCGCGATCCCTGGAATGTCGCCTACGTGCAGCCCGCCCGCCGGCCGGCCGACGGCCGGTTCGGCGAGAACCCCAACCGCCTGTTCAAGCACCACCAGTTTCAGGTCATCCTGAAACCGGCACCCGATGACATCCAGGACTTGTACCTGCAAAGTCTTGAAGCCTGCGGCATCGACCTCCGCGCCCACGACGTGCGCTTCGAGGAGGACAACTGGGAATCGCCGACCCTCGGCGCCTGGGGCATCGGCTGGCAGGTGATGTACGACGGGCTCGAGATCACCCAGTTCACCTACTTTCAGCAGGCCGGCGGCCAGGACTTGTCGCCGATCTCCGTCGAGTTGACGTACGGGCTCGAGCGCTTCGCGATGGCGTTGCAGGGCGTGGACGACGTCTACGACCTCGTGTGGGCGCCGGGCGTGCGGTACCGCGACGTGCGGTTCCGCGACGAAGTGGAGCAGTCGAAGTACGCATTCGGCCGCGTCGAGGGCCTGGCGGACGGCGCCTTTGCCGAGTTCCACCGCGATCTCTTCAACAAGTGCTATGACTTCGGCCGGAAGCTGCTCGAGGGCAAGCTCGTGCTGCCCGCGCTCGACTACTGCTTGAAGTGTTCGCACCTCTTCAATCTGCTCGACGCGAGCGGCAGCATCGGCGTGACGGAGCGCACCGCCTACATCCTGCGCGTGCGCCAGTTCGCCGTGGCGATCGCGGTCGCGTGGCTCGCCACCGGGCCGCCCGAGGGGAGTCGCGATGGATCGTGAACTCCTGCTCGAGATCGGCGTCGAGGAGATGCCGGCCTCGTGGCTCCCGCCGCTGACCCGCCAGCTCGGCGAGCGGCTGCGCGCGCGTCTGGCGGAGGAAGGTTTCGTGCCGAAGGGCGCCATCGAGACGTTCTCCACGCCACGCCGGCTGACCGCGTGCCTGGCCACGCTCGTCGATCGCCAGGAGGATCGGGACGAGACGGTCATGGGCCCGCCGGTCAGCGCCGCGTTTGACGCCGAGGGGCATCCGACCAACGCCGGCCTCGGCTTCGCGCGCAAGCTCGGCGCCGATTTCGACGCCCTCCTGCAGGTGGAGACGCCGAAGGGCAAGTACCTGTCGTATCAGCGCCACATTCGCGGCCGCGCGACCGTCGACGTCCTGCCCGACCTGCTGGGCCGCGTCCTGCGCGACCTGACGTTTCCCCGGCTCATGCGGTGGGACGCGCAGCTCGCCGACGGGAAAGGCGAGCTGCCGTTCGGCCGTCCGATTCGGTGGCTGCTGTTCCTGTATGGCGGGCGCGTGGTGCCGTTCACGATCGCGCGCCAACAGCTCGCTTCGAGTCCGCGCGTCCAGGACGTGACGTCGGGCGCGGTGACGTACGGCCACCGGTTCCTCGCGACCACCGGCCGCGCCGGCCGCGCCATCAAGGTCCGCAGCTTCGACGAGTATCGGAAGCGGCTGACCGAGAGCTTCGTCATGCTCTCCCGGATCGAGCGCCGCGACCGCATCCTCCGCGACCTCGAGGCCCAGGCCCGCCGCCTGAACGGGCGCGCCATGCTCCACCAGCACGCGCAGGCCGAGGCGCTCCTCGAGGAAGTCCCGGATCTCGTCGAATTCCCGGCGGTCGTCGCCGGTGGGTTCGCCGCCGAGTTCCTCAAGCTGCCGCCGGAAGTGCTGACGACCACGCTCATTCACCACCAGCATTACTTCCCGGTGGTCAGCCAGACGGGCGCGCTCCTGCCGGCGTTTCTGGCGGTCACGAACACGCAGGGCACGAGCGATCGCGGCATCGCGACCAACGCCGAGCGGGTGGTCACGGCGCGGTTGCGCGACGCCCGGTTCTTCTGGGACGCCGACCGACAGGCGAGCCTCGAATCGCGCCTGGCACGCCTGGAGACGCTGCAGTTTCACAAGCAGCTTGGGTCATACCGGGCGAAGGGCGAGCGCATCGAGCGGCTCGCGACGTGGATCGCCACCGACGTATTCGGCCTGTCCGCGGAGTTGGTCGAAGCCGCGGCGCGCGCGGCGCGCCTGGCGAAGGCTGACCTGGCCACCGACATGGTCCGCGAGTTCACCGAGCTGCAAGGCGTCATGGGCGGGATCTACGCGCGTGAAGCGGGTGAGCCCGAGGCGGTGTGGAAGGCGATTTACCATCACTATCTCCCGGTGGCGGTCGAGGCGGCCGGTCCGCCCTCGCCTGAGGCGCTGGGCGCCGCTCGGTCGACCTGGGCCTGCGTCTCTCTTGCCGACAAGCTCGACACGCTCGTCGGGTTGTTCCTGGCGGGCGAGCGGCCCACCGGGTCGCGCGACCCGTTCGGGTTGCGGCGCCAGGCCCATGGCATCGTCCGGCTGCTGGCGGATGCCGGCCCGGGCGTTCGGACGCACGTCGGCGGCCTCGTCGGTCGAGCCGCGGCGGAATTCGCCGGCCTGCCAGGGCTCGGCGACCTGTCCGGCCTGCCCGAGTTCATGTACGAGCGGATCCAGCACGTGCTCGAGGCCCGCGGCAGCGATCGGCGCAACGTCCGCGCGGTGCTCGCGGAGCGCGGCGCCGGCCTCGCCGTGAACGTCGCGGACCTGCAGGCGAACCTCCTGGCGCTCGGGGAGTTCTCACGGTCCGAGCAGTTCCGGCAGCTGGCGACCGCGTTCAAGCGCGTCCGCAACATCGCCCGGGAGCTGACCGTGCCGGGCGAATTCGACGCCTGGGACCGGACCCAGCCGGCGCTCGACGGCATTCTCAAAGAGCCGGCCGAGAAGGCGCTCCTCGCGGAACTGACGACCCGCGCGCCGAAAATTGAGGGCACGGCCTCCGGCGGCAACTTCCGCGAGGCCTACGCCGAGGCGGCGGGCTTCGAACCCGTGGTCGCCAGGTTCTTCACGGAGATCTTCGTGATGGCCGACGACGAAAAGTTGAAGACGGCGCGGTTGCGCCTCTTGAAGAGATTGGAACGGTTGATTCTACATTTGGGTGATATCTCGGAACTGGTGACGGAGTCGCACGATTGATGGCTAAGCAGGGCAAAGCGGGCAAGTACGTCTACTTTTTCGGTAAGGGCAAGGCGGAAGGCGATCGCACGATGAAGGACCTGCTGGGCGGCAAAGGGTCCGGCCTGGCGGAGATGACGAACGCCGGCCTGCCGGTGCCGCCCG
>JANOGJ010000108.1:0-2335 GCA_031405995.1 Acidobacteriota bacterium | reverse complement strand
CGCAGGAGAAGGACGACAAGGAAGCGGCCGTCGTGAGCGCCGGCGCCCAGGCCGTCCAGCGGAGCGTCGACACCCTTCGGCTGGCCGCCCACGGCCGGCAGACGCGCGAGGCCAACGAGCTCATCGACCAGCGGACGTTCTCCTGGACGCAGTTCTTCGGCCACGTCGAGCAGACGCTGCCGCTCGACGCGCGACTCATCGCCGTGGCGCCCCGCGTGCAGCGCGGCGACTTCATCATCACGATGATCGTCAACGGCAAGAGCAACGAGGACCTTCAAGACTTCATCGATCAGTTGCTCGGGACCGGCGCGTTCTACGACGTCTCGGCGGCCGCGCTCATCATGAATGACGACAGTACGGTCAACGGGACGATCGTGGCGCACTACTACCTCGCCCCGAAGTCTCTGAAGACGGCCGCCCCGGCCGCCGGAAAGGGGCGGTGATCGCGATGGCGGCCACACCCCTCTGGCGCCGGGTGTTCGCGGAGCGGCGGACGATCCTCTTGCCGCTGCTGGTGGCGTTCGTCGCCAACGCCGGCGTGCTCGGCCTCGGCGTGCTGCCGCTGCGTCAGAGCGTGAAGAACGCCGAGCAGGCGGCGACCGACGCGCGGCTGAACCTGCTGAACGCGAAGCGCGCGGACTTCGACGCGAAGGCGTCGCGCACCGGCAAGGAGCGCGCGGACCTCGAGATGAAGAAGTTCTACGCGGAGATCCTGCCGCGGGACTACCAGGGCGCGCAGACGCTGGTGAACTTCTGGCTGGCGAAGATCGCCAAGGAATCCGGCGTGAACTTCCGAACGGGCACGTATAGCAGCAGGGCCGTGCAGGACAGCGGCCTGACGCGGTTCACGGGTCAGGTCACGCTGTTCGGCGAATATGCCGCGATTCGGCGCTTTCTGTATGAAGTAGAAACCGCGCAGCAGTTCGCGGTGATTGAGAGCGTCGAGTTGTCTCAGGCGGGCACGATGCAGGCGACCGGCCAGCTGGAAGTCCAGCTCGACATCGCCACCTACTACGTGACGCCGCAGCCGAAAGGCGGCGCGCAGTGAACCTCCTGCCGCCGCCCGGCCCGCAGCGCCGCCGCCAGCTCACGATGCTGACTGTGCTCGGCCTGGTGCTCGTCGTCGTCGGGTGGCGATACGCGCCGTTCGGCACGACGGCCGCGGTGAAGTCGCCGGCGTCAAATGGACAGGAGCGGACGGCCGCACCGCAGTCAGCGGCCAGTGCACAGTCCTCGAAGCCGGCAGCCAGCGCGCTGATGCCGCAGCCGGTGAATCTCGACAAGCTCGAACCCGTGCCGGATGAACCGGGCGCCGGGCGGAATCTGTTTCGGTATGGCGCGCGCGCGCTGCCGCCTCCACCGCCGCCTTTGCCCGCCCCGCTGCCGCAGCCCATCGTGCAGGGCCCACCGCCTCCGCCGCCAGGGCCGCCGCCGATCGAGTTGCAGTTGAAGGGCGTCATCAAGCGCCCCGAAGGCTCGACGATCGTGGTGCTGCGCGACCCGAAAACGGATGCGCTGCTCAAGGGCGTCGAAGGCGAAGTGCTCGACGGCAAGTACAAAATTCTCAAGGTCGGCGATACGTCGGTGATCGTGTCGTATCTCGACGGCTCCGGCCAGCGGACACTCCGGATTGGCTGATGGAAAGATGAAGAAAGGACGCGTGTGGTGAGAGCGACACTTCGTTGGAGCACCATCGGGTTGGCGGTCCTGCTCGTCGCGGGATGCATGACGAGCCGGTCCCTGCAACGCGGCCAGATGGCCGCGGGGCGAGGGGACTGGGACGCCGCGGTTGCGTACTTCCGCGAAGCACTGGTGAAGGATCCCAAGAGCATCGAGGTGCGCCTGGCGCTCGAGCGGGCGACGCGCGAGGCGTCGAACGCGCACATCGCGCGCGCGCGCACGCTCGAGGCGCAGGAGCAGTGGGCTGGCGCCGCGGCGGAGTATCGCGTCGCAGCCGACCTGCAGCCGAGCAACGCGCTCGCGGTCACGAAGGCGATGGAGCTCGAGCGCAAGATCCGCGCGCAGGTCGAGGCCTCGCGCCCCCCGACGCGCATGGACCAGCTCCGTCAGCAGGCGGCGCAGAGCTCCACCATTCCCAAGCTCGACCCGCGCGTCCGGCTGCCGTTGTTCCGGTTCACCAACACCGCCATCCGCGACATCCTGAAGTCCATCAGCGATCAGACGGGGATCAACGTCACCTACGACGAAGGGCTCGAAGGCAAGATCGCGCGCGCCTACACCATCGACCTGCAGGACGTGCCCATCGAGGAAGCCCTCAACACGGTGATGGCGGCCAACAAGCTCGTGTTCAAGGTCGTGAACGCGAAGACGATCT
>JANOGJ010000078.1:0-3366 GCA_031405995.1 Acidobacteriota bacterium | reverse complement strand
GAGCGAGGCTTCGGTGCGGAGCCGGGTGGACACATTCGCGCCGGCGCGCCAGACCGGCGCGCCCGCCAGCAGATCCTGGCCGTAGGTCGCGCCGGAACCGAAGATATTGGTCCGGCCTCGGAGAATGGGCCGGCTGTACGTGATCTCGATCCACTTCCCGCCTTCGTACGTCTGCGCCCGCGCACCCTTGACGTACTTCCCGCCCACCTGGGCCTGGGCCTT
The DNA here is from genome assembly GCA_031405995.1 of Acidobacteriota bacterium. GTDB lineage: Bacteria > Acidobacteriota > Vicinamibacteria > Vicinamibacterales > SCN-69-37 > JANOGJ01. The sequence goes on along the minus strand of JANOGJ010000078.1, from coordinate 3,144 downwards.
GCCCTCAGGGCTGGCCGGCACGCCCTGCGCCAAACCGACGGCGGTCGCAAGCGCCGCCGCCCCGAGACCCGCCGCGAAACGTCGTCGAATCATCTCAATCCTCCTTGAGTCACACCCGGCCGGCCGTGAGGACGGCACGAGCGTCATGTTACCGCGGCGGCGCCGGAGGGCGCTCAAGGCGGAACAAATGGTGTAAACCGGTGTCGTAGTCTGCGCGTCTTAACAGCAGCCACGGCCCAGGGGAGGACTGGAGTGACGATGCGACGACGTCGCTATCTGCTCGGTCGGCTGGGTGTTGTGTTGCTAGTCGCCTTCACCGGCGCCTGTGGATCGCCCACCTCGTCGTCCACTGGTGCGCCTGCGTCCGGGCCGGCCGCGGCAACGGGACTCCGCCTCACCGGCACCGTTGAAGCTGTTCGTTCCCGGACAGTCAGCGTGCCCCGCCTCGCCGGCACGTCCACCCCGATGATCATCACGACGCTCGCCAAGCCGGGCACGCGCGTCAAGACCGGCGACCTCCTCGTCGAGTTCGACCGGCAGGAGCAGCAGCGGATCGCCTCCGACAAGCGCGCCGAGGTCGTCGACCTCGACGGTCAAATCGAGAAAAGACGCGCCGAGCAGTCGGCCGCCGAGGCCAAGGAACGCACCGGCCTGGTGGCCGCCGAGAACGACGTGTCGCGCGCCAAGCTCGAGGCGGGCACGAACGACCTCATCGCCCGCGTGTCCGCCGAGAAGAACACGCTCACGCTCGAGCAGAACGTCGCCAAGCTCGAGCAGCTCCGAACGACGTTCACGCTGAGGCGAGACGCGGCGGCCGCCGACCTGCAGATCCTCGCCATCCGCCGCGAACGCGCGGAACGGGCGCTGCGCTACGCCGAGGAGAACGCCAAGCTCATGGAGATTCGAGCGCCCTTCCCGGGCCTCGTCGTCGTGAGAAGCACGTGGCGATCGGGCAGCTCGGGCCAGGTCGAGATTCTCGAGGGCGACGAGGTCCGTCCGGGCCTTCCGGTGATCGACGTCGTGGACACCGCCTCCATGCAGGTGCGCGCGCGCGTCAATCAGGCCGACGGCGAGCTCGTACGACCCGGCCAGCCGGCCACCATTCGCCTGGACGGGTTTCCCGAACTGAGCTTCAAGGGCAAGGTCGAGCAGGTGATGCCGCTCGCGAAGCCGAGCGAGATGTCCCAGGGCGTGCGTACGCTGGTGGCCGTCATTTCGATCGAAGGCAGCCACGCGCAGCTGCTGCCGGATCTGACCGCATCGGTCGAAGTCACGCCGCCTGCGGCGCCGCGTGTGGTCCCGCCCTCGGCTCCAGCCGCCCCGACGGCGAAGGGGCGCGAATGACCGCCAGGGTCTGGCGCGCAGCCTTTGCGATTCTCGCGCTCGGGGCCCTCGGCACGTTTGGGTGGATACGGTACGGCGTGCAGGCCGCGCCGACCCTGCCGACCGCCGACGTAACCAGGGGCAACTACGCGGACGTCGTCGAGATCCGCGGCGAGGTCCGGCCGGTGCGGACGACGCTCGTCATGGCGCCCGCCAACGCGGGCGAGTTGCTCATCCTCAAGATCGCCAGGAACGGCACCGCCGTGAAGGCCGGCGACGTCGTCGCGGAGTTCGACGCGGTGACGATGCGCCGGACGATTCAGGAAAAGCAGTCTGAGTTGCGCAGCGCGTTGGCGGAGGTTGAGCAGGCGCGCGCACAAACGAAGATCACGCTCGAAGAGCGCAGCTCCGGCGTGCGGCGCGCCCAGTTCGAAGTCGAAAAGGCCAAGCTGGGGCTCGGGGACGTCACGATCGTCGGCGCGATCGCGACCGAGCGGAGCAAACTCCTGCTGAACGACGCGGAGCAGAGGCTGCGCGAGTCCCAGACCGCGGAGGCCTCGGCCAAGACGACCGTGCAATCCGACTTCATCGCGCGGGACCGCCGAATCGAGAAAATCAAGGCGGACCTCGAGCGGGCGCAAAAGGCGGTGGCGGCGCTCCAGGCGACCGCGCCGCGCGACGGCACGGTCAACATCCTGCCCAACTACCGGTCGGCGTCGCCGATGGGCGCGGCGGCCGAGTACCGGCCCGGCGACAAGACGTACGCGGGCGCGCCGGTGCTGGAGCTGCCGGACCTCTCGTCGGTGTTCCTGGTGGCCCGCCTCGACGAACCCGATCGCGGCCAGTTGCGGCTCGGACAGACGGCCGTCATCCGCGCGGACGCTGTCGCGGACCGGGACTACCCGGCGACGGTCTCGGAAATCTCGCTGCTCGCCCGCGCGGACTTCAGCGGCGGGTGGCCGCCGGCCAAGCAGTTCGATCTGAAGATCACGTTCACGAGTCCTGACGAGCGGCTGAAGCCCGGCATGAGCGCGATAGCGCGCATCGGCGTCGGCCAGATCGCTGATGTCCTGTTGGTGCCGGCGAAGGCCGTGTTCACCGACGCGGGCCGGACGGTCGTCTATCGCTTCGGGCGCCGTGCGTTCGAGGCGGTGCCCGTGGAGATCATCCGGCGCGGCCGGGAGCAGGCCGCGATCAAGGGCGCCCTCGCGCCCGGCGATCGCGTGGCGTTGACGTCGCCCGTACAAGAGGGCAAGGGCGGCAAGTCATGACACGCGGCCGCACGATCGGTCTTTCGATCGCGGTGGGCGTCGTCGCGATCGGCGCCTTCGCCGCGTATCGGCTGCTCGGGGCCCAGACGGCCCTGGCGCCGGCCTCGATCGTGCCGAGCGCCCGCGTCACGCGCGGCGCCCTCACGCTCACCGTGCACATGCTCGGCGAGCTGCGCGCGACCAAGACCATGGCGCTGACGGCGCCGGCGGTCGGCGGCGCGCTGCGAATTCTGAGCCTCGTCGAGACGGGCATGCCGGTGATCAAGGACGCGTCGATCATGGAGTTCGACCCGGCCGACCAGCAGTACGCGCTCGAGCAAGCTGAATCGGAGCTGCTCGAGGCCGAGCAGGAGATCATCAAGCGCCGGGCGGAGATCAAGGCCCAGGAAGCCCAGGACAAAGTGACGTTGCTCACGGCGCAGTTCGACGTGCGCCGGGCCGCGCTCGACGCCGGTGTCGACGAGGACCTGATCGCCGCCAACGAGCACAAGATCCGCCAGGCCGAGCTCAGGGAGGCCAAGCGCAACCTCGCGAAGGTCGAGCAGGACGT
>JANOGJ010000073.1:0-3874 GCA_031405995.1 Acidobacteriota bacterium | reverse complement strand
CGCCGGGCGGCGACCGCCGCCGGCCTCGGCGTCGGCCTGGCGTGTCTCGTGTATCTCACGCTCTGGTGGCGGACGGCGGCCGGGCTGGCGGGGTCCACGTCCCTGCTGTCGTCGCTCTCCATCATCGCGGTGGCCGTCGCGATCAGCCTGTTGCTCGGCCACGCCGTCGCGATCACCGTGCTCGCGTGCCTGGCGCGGCTCGGTCTCGCGCCGGATCTCTCGCGCGGCCTGCCCATGTCCTCGGCGAAGACGACGGTGCCGCTGGGCGGCGTCGCGCTCGCGGGCGCCGTGGCGCTGCTCTTCTCCTTCAGCGCCACCGCGCCGGGCGCCGCCACTCCGGACACGGCGCAGCCGCTGACCGTCGTGCCGACCGGTCTTCGCGTCGACGTCCTCGCCGTTGACGGCATCGACCCGGCGACGCTGGACCGGCTTCGCGCGACCGGGCGCCTGCCGGCCTTCGATCGCCTCCTCGCCCACAGCGTGGCGACCGTACCGCCCGAGGCCGACCGCGATCCGGCGCGCGTGTGGACGACGATCGCGACGGGACAGCCGGCGGAACGGCACGGCATCCGCGCGCTCGAGTCGCGTGAGGTCGCCGGACTTGACGGCCGGTTGCGCGCCGACTCCACGGGCTGGGCGCTCCTCGCCGCGGCGACTGACCTTGTACGGCTGACCCGGCCCGCCATCGCATCCGGCGACGAACGGCTCATCCCCGCGTTCTGGGAAGTGGCCGCGCGCGCAGGATTCCGCACGGCCGTGGTGCACTGGTGGGCGACGTGGCCCGCGGCCGAGGCCTCAGGCATCGTGCTCTCAGATCGCGCGATCCTGCGGCTGGAGCATGGCGGTCCGCTGGATGCCGAGATCGCGCCGGCGTCGCTCTACGACGCGTTGCGGCCGGTCTGGACGGAGCGCCGCGCGCAGGCCTCGGCACGGGCGAACCGGCTCTCGACCGCGGACATCTCGCCGGACATCGCGACGGCGCTCCGCCGATCCGCCGAGCTGGACGCGACCGTCGCGACGCTCGCGGCCGCGCCGGGCTTCGACAGCGCGGATCTCGTCGTGGTCTACCTGCCTGGACTCGACATCGTGCAATCGGCGCTGTTCGGATCTGCCGGTTCAGGGCTCGCGCCGTCCGCCGCCGCCGAGCGCGTCACCGCGCTCGAGCGTTACTACGTGTTCCTCGACGGACTCGTGGGCGAGATGCTGGCCGCGCGTTCGGCCGACGCGCGCCTGGACATCCTGGTCACGCAGCCCGGGCGAGCCGGCGGAACCGCCGACGGACGGATCGGGGTCGCGGGCGGCGCCGCGAGCCGCGCCCGTTTGGCCGCCGCCGCAACCGCGGTGGCCCCGACGGTCCTCTATGCGCTGGGACTCCCCGTGGCGATCGACCTGCCGAACGCTCCCGCGCTGGACGTGTTCGACGCGGCGTTTGCCGCGAGGCACCCGGTTCGACACGTGACGACGTACGGCACACGACGCGCGCTCGCGAGGCCGCAGTCGGGCCAGCCCCTGGACCGGGAAATGATCGAACGGATGCGGAGCCTGGGTTACGTGCGGTAGCCGCGACCGATGAGGCGCCACGCCTGCGGAAGGATCATCGCGGCGGCGGCGGCCTTGACGAGGTCCGCCAGGATAAACGGCAGGAATCCCTGCGCGAGCGCGGCCGAGAGCGATTGGTTGAACGCGAGCGCCAGCCACGAGACGCCGCCGGCGAAAATGATCGCGAGTCCCACGAGCATGCTGGCGAGCGATGTCAGGTACCGTCGATCCCAGCCGCGTTCGGCGAGCCAGCCGGTGGTGAACGCCGCGATCGGATACGCCATCAGGTAGCCGCCGGTCGGCCCGGAGAGGCGCAGCGCTCCGGGCGGCAGGAGCGGCGAGGGCGCGAAGACCGCCAGTCCGACGGCGCCGGCGACCAGATACAACGCTTGCGTCAGGAACCCCAGGCGGGAGCCGAGCGCGGCGCCGGTCAGCATCACGACGAGCGGCGTCAGCGTGAAGGGCACGGCCGTAAACGGCACCGGCAGCGTAAACTGGGCCGCGGCGGCGGTCAGGGCGACGGCCAACGCGACCGACGCCACGCGGACCGGCGCCTGGGTCTCCAGGCTGGCAATCGAACGGCTCAGAAGCGTGTCGGCCGAAGCGTGGACATTCATCATTGAAGATTTTATCCAAAAGAGAGGAGGATTCTACCCAAATGAAAGTCGCGCTGACAATCGCCGGCAGCGACTCGAGCGGCGGCGCCGGCATCCAGGCGGACCTCAAGACGTTCGCCGCCTACGGCGTATTCGGCCTCTCAGCCATCACCGCGATCACCGCGCAAAACACCCTCGGCGTCACCCAGGTCACCGTGCTCGCGCCGGACATGGTCGCGGCGCAGGTCGACGCGGTCGTGACGGACATCGGCGCGGACGCGACGAAGATCGGCATGCTGGCGAATGCCGCGATCGCCGGCGCCGTGGCCGACGCCATCGAGCGGCACGGACTCCGCCTGGTCGTGCTCGATCCCGTCATGGTGGCGACGAGCGGCGCGCGCCTGCTTGACCCGGCGGCGGTCGCCATTCTTCGCGATCGCCTGATGCCGCTCGCGGCGATCGTCACACCCAACGTCCCCGAGGCCGAGGCCCTGACCGGCATCCGCGTCTCGACCGTCGCCGATCTCGGCCGAGCCGCGCGCCGGCTGGTCGAACTCGGCGCGCGGGCGGCGCTCGTGAAAGGCGGCCACCTGGAAGGACCGGCGGTCGACGCGTTCTGGGACGGCTCGGTCGCGATCGACTTCGCCGCCGAGCGCGTGCCCGGCCGCAACACGCACGGCACTGGGTGCACGTTGTCGGCGGCGATCGCCGCGGGCCTCGCGTTGGGCGACGACCTGGCCCGGGCGGTGGAGCGCGCGAAGGACTACGTGACGCGCGCCATCGCGCAAGCGCCGGGACTCGGCGGAGGGCACGGACCCATTCAGCATTTCCCTAAATGAGGCAATGGGGCAATGGGGCAATGAGGCAATGGGTATACTGAATAAATGTCGGTGGGGCGGCTTGCGGTGACTCGCGACGCGCTCGCGCTCGAGCCGCTGATCGCCGCGCTGGAACGCGAAGCGCAGGCACGAGGCGAGGGCTGCGGGGCCGTCTGCACGTTCGTCGGCGTCGTGCGGAAGACCCACGCCGGTCGGCCGGTCCGTCATCTCGAGTACGAGGCTTTTGAGCCCCTCGCGCTCAGGGCGTTCGAGGCGATCGCCGGCGAGATTAGCGCGCAATGGCCCGGCTCGACGGCGGCGATCCATCATCGGATCGGCCGGCTCGAACCCGGGCAGTCGAGCGTGCTCGTCGTGGCCGCGGCGGCGCACCGCGACGAGGCCTTTCAGGTCTGCCGGTACGCGATCGAGCGGGTCAAGCAGATCGCGCCGATCTGGAAGCACGAGTTTTTCGAGGACGGGGACGCCTGGGTCGAGGGCGCCCTCTGCGCGCCCGACGATGAGGACGCGAGGCGCGAGGCGCGAGCGCGGGCATGCGCGTGAAGGTGCAGTTGTTCGCGCGGCTGCGGGAAATCGCCGGCCACGACGCGTGCGAGTGCGAGGTGCCGGCGGGCGCGTCGATCGCGGATGTCTGGCGGGCGCTGTGCGCCAGACACGCGTCGCTCGAACCGTTCGGGCGCACGGTGTCGTGCGCGCTGAACGAGGATTTCGCGCGCATGAGCGCGCCGGTTCGTGAAGGCGACGCGGTCGCTTTCCTGCCTCCGGTCTCCGGAGGCGCACGGGTGAATTGATGACGCCGCAGATGCTCGACAAACTCCGATCGGTCGCCGCGCGCTACGACGAGCTGTCGCGCCTGGTGAGCGATCCGGCCGTGCAGGCCGATCCACCGACGTACCGCGGCCA
>JANOGJ010000043.1:0-1706 GCA_031405995.1 Acidobacteriota bacterium | reverse complement strand
GCGGACGCGGGCGTTGCGGATGCGGGTCACCAGCACCCCGCGGATGCGGGCACCATGCCCATGGCGGATGCGGGCACCATGCCCATGGGGGACGACGAGCGAAGGTCAGGCTGTCGGCTTATCGCGGCAGGAAGAACGTGGTGCTGGCGTTCCACCCGCTCGCGTTCACGCCCGTGTGCTCAGCGCAGATGCAGGCCTACGAGAAAGCGGGCGACCGGTTCGCCGCGCTCGACGCGGTCGTCTTCGGCATCAGCCTCGACGCGGGTCCGTCCAAACGGGCGTGGGCCGAGTCACTCGGCATCTCGGTCGATCTGCTGACGGATTTCCATCCGCACGGGCAGGTGGCGTCCGCCTACGGCGTGATGCGCTCGGACGGGATCGCCGAGCGCGCGATTTTCGTCGTGAACAAGGCGGGCAAGATCGTGTGGGCGAAGCTGCACGACATACCGGAACTGCCAGACCTCGCATCGTTAATCGAGAATCTGCAATCGATAATCGGGAATCGATGAATCGGTAATCGGTAATCGGGCCAGCCGATTTCCGATTCTCGATAGTCGTTTCCCGATTGCCGTTTGCCGATTAGCGATTTCCGATTGCCAGAAGGTGGCTGTCCGTTCTCCAGTACCAGATGCCATCGACGAGCGCGGGCGACGCGAGGACGCGCGCTTTCAATTCGTTCACGCGGCGCAGTTTGAACACGGGACCGGCTTCGACAACGAACGTCTGACCTTCGTCGTTGGTGAAGAAGAGCGTGTCGCCGACGGCGACGGGCGAGACCGAGAATCCCTCGCGTACCGCCTCGCCCAGCCGCTCCTGATAGATCGCTTTACCCGTCTTCGCCTCGTGGACGGTCAGGATGCTCTGCATGTCGTTGACCAGGTACAGGTAGTCGCCGTGGACGAGGCCTGAGGGCACGAACGGCGAGCCCTTTGGCGAGGACCACGCGACGTGCGTGGCGGTCACATCGCCCTTGCCGCCCGGCGTGATCGCGAGCGTCGGGCCCGCGCGGCCGGAGGAGCAGAACACGAGTCCGTGGCCGACGACCGGCGTCGGAATCACTTCGCGCGTCGTGCCGCGCACCGACCACAGCTCTGCGCCGGTATCGGGGTTGTAGGCGTGCACGCGACCCTGGCTGTTGATGACCAGCTCATCGTGGTCGCCGACGCGGATGACGACGGGCGTGCCCCAGCCGACGGAGGCGGTGCGGGCGGTCTTCCAGAGCACCTTGCCTGTGCGCGCGTCGAACGCGGCGACGTACGAGCCGAGCGTCGCGGTGCCGTCGTGATCCTGGTAGAGGAAGAGGCGGTCCTTGTAGAGGACGGGCGAGCCCGCGCTGCCGTGATAGTTGCTGAGATCGCCGAGCTTATTGTGCCAGACGAGCTTACCGCTGAAGTCGAACGCGGCCAGGCCGTGCGTGCCGAACGACGCGTAGACGCGCTGGCCGTCGGTCGTGGCGGTCGCCGACGCGTGGCTGTTCTTCCAGTAGATGTGTTCGACGCCCGACGAGGGGATGGCGGTTTCCCAGAGCATCGCGCCGCTGGTCCGGTTGAAGGCGAGCAGTGACATGCGCGCGCCGGCGTCCCGCGAGGTCGTCAGGAAGATGTGGTCCCGCCAGACAATCGGCGACGAGTGGCCGATGCCGGGGACGGCGACCTTCCACTTCACGTTGGTCGTATCCGACCAGGTGTCCACGTAGTTCGTGCCGG
>JANOGJ010000037.1:0-4966 GCA_031405995.1 Acidobacteriota bacterium | reverse complement strand
CCGCCAAGTTCGATCAAGCGCGGCGGATCGCGGCCGCGCTCTGCTACATCGGCCTCGCGCATCTCGACCGCGTCACGCTGTTGCCGTTCGACATCAAGCTCGGCGATGAGAACAAGCCGGGCCGCGGCAAGGGGCGGATCTTCCGCGTCTTCGAACTGCTCGAGCGGCTCGAAACCAGCGGGCCGACGGATTTGCGCGAGGCGTTCAAGTTGTTCGGCGGACGGAGCCGGCAGCAGGGTCTCGCGGTCGTCATCTCCGACTTTCTCGATCCTCACGGCTTCGAGCCCGGCTTGAAGATGCTGGCGTCGATGGGGCACGACGTGTTCATCGTCCACATCGCGTCGGAGAAGGACCGCGACCCGGGCTCGCTCGGAGACGTGCGGTTCGTCGATTCCGAAACGGGTGAGTTGCGCGACGTGGACGTCACGCCCGGTCTCGCTGCCGCCTACGGTGGGGCGTGGCGAACGCACCAAGCCGACCTCGAGCGCTTCTGCGGCCGCTACAACCTCGGCTATGTGCGCGCCGATGCCGAGCAGCCGTTCGAACAGATCATCCTCACGACGTTCCGGAAGGGGCGGTTCCTGTCATGAGCTTCGGGGCGATGGCGCCGTGGCAGGCCGGGCTCCTCATTCTGGGCGCCGCCGCTCTCGCGGCCTGGCTGTTCCGGCTCAAGGTCCGGCCGCCGCGGGTCAACGTCCCCACCTTGCTGCTCTGGCGGCGGGTGCTGGACGAAGTTCGCGAGCTGACGTGGTGGGAGCGCGTGCGCCGCGCCGTGTCGCTGGCCGTCACGGTGCTCGTAGCCATGGCGCTTGCGATCGCCGTGACGAGGCCCGGCCCCAGCCGCTCGGCCACCGCCTCCCGTGGCCGGCTGCTCATCGTCATCGACTCGTCGTGGTCCATGCAGGCTCGAACGTCATCGGGCGGCACGCGGTGGGACCGCGCCGTGCGCGAAGCGCACAGGCTGGCGGCATCGTCAGGTGGAGACGACGTCGCGCTGGCGACGACCGCGGACGGGCTGGTGGAAGGTCCGAGTTCCGACACGGCGCTCATTGAAACGGCGATCGATCGCCTGCGCCCGTCCGGCGGCGAAGGCGCGCCGTGGCCCGTCGTCGCCGGCACCGACTCGGTGCATTTCATCACCGATGGCGGGCTCGCGCGTGCGCTCGACCCCGGCGTGATCGTGCATTCGGTGTACGAGGCGGCCTCGAACGTCGCCATCACCGCGTTCGACGCACGGCCCGCGACGCCGGGCGCGAAAGCCGCGGAGGCGTTCGTCGCGATCGCCAACTACGCGGCCGCGCCACAGGCGGTGCACCTCACGATCACGCGCGATACCGCGATTCTGGCCGAGCGCACGGTCGAATTGGGCGCCGGCGAGGCCGGCTATCAGGCGTTGCCGATCGCGTCCGGACGCGGCGGCCGGCTGCTCGCGCGCGTCAGCGCGGGCCAGAACGCGCTGGCCGTGGACGACGAGGCGGTGGCGTGGCTCGCGGGTGGCGAGGCGCTCGCGGTGACCATCGTCACCGAGGAGCCGGGCCCGCTGGCGTTGCTCCTGAAAGGCGATGCGAGCGTCACGCCGACGTTCGTCAGGCCGGCGGACTATCGCCCCGGCCGCGCCGACGTCGTCATCTTCGATCGGTGGCTGCCGGCGTCCGCGCCGGCGCGTCCCGCCCTGATCCTCGCGCCACCGAACGCGTCGTGGCTCGGCGCCGTCGGAGCGGAAGAAAAAGCGCCGCGGTGGACCGCCGCCGGCGGCCACGCGGTGCTCGCGGGCGTTGACCCCATGACCATCGACATCAAGCGCGCGCACGCGTACGACGGCCCGGGACTGGTGCCTGTGGCGCGGTCGGAGAAGGGCACGCCGCTCGTGCTGGTGGCGGACGCCGTCGATCGCCGCCTCGTCGTGGTCGGATTCGCGATCGGCGACTCGAACCTGGCGTTTGCGCCGGCGTTTCCGGTGATCATCGGCAACGCCCTCGACTGGCTGGCGCGGCCGTCGTTTGGCCCGGCGCGCCGGCCGGGGCACATCACGCTGCCGGCCACGACGCTCCGCGTCATCGGGCCGGACGGGTCCGCGGTGCCGCTGGCGCATGCGGGCGATCGCGCCGTCGCGACGCTCGCGGGGCCTGGGCTGTACTTGATCGAAGCCGGCGGGTCGCGCGGCGTGCTCGCCGTGAACGTGGGCGACCCCGAGGTCTCGAACTTGACCCGGTCGAGCCTGCCCGCGGGCGCCGGCGCCGCTCCGGGCGGCGGCCGTGGCGGCCGGCCGTGGTGGATGATCGCGATCCTCGGCGCCTTCCTGCTGGCGTCGGTCGAGTGGTGGACGTGGCAGCGACGAGTGACGGTCTGACATGCCCATCACACTGACGGTGCCCGGCGCGCTCTGGCTCCTCGCGGCCATTCCGCTGGTGTGGCTCGCGCGCCGGTTCGGCCGGACCAACTTCACCCCGCGGCAACAGATGCTGCAGGCCGTGTGCCGGTCGTTGCTGCTCGCGGCGCTGGCGCTGGCGCTCGCGCGTCCGGTCATCTCGATGGGCTCATCGAGGATGTCCGTCGTGTACCTGGTCGACGTCTCGCACAGCGTCTCGAGCCGCGCGATTACGGATGCCGCGGCGCAGATCGACGCCATTGGCGCGGAACTCGCGCCGGCGCATTCGCGCATCGTCGCATTCGGCAGCAATGCGGCCGTGCTCGACGGAACGACGGCGCTGCGCGATCTGGCTGCACTCGACCCGGCCAGTCCGAAGTCGCCCGTCAAGCGCGACGGATCCGATCTCGAACTTGCGCTCCGCCAGGCCCGCGCCGAAGTCCTGCCCGGGCACGTGCCGAAGATTGTGCTGTTCTCGGACGGGCATCCGACGTCGGGCGATGTGACGGACGCCATGGCGGTCCTGCTCGCCGAGGGCGTGCCCGTCTCGGTCGTGCCGCTTTCGCCGCGCGACCTCGGCGATGCGTGGGTGGACGGCATTGCCTGGCCGCCGCGGCTCACCGCCGGGGCGCTCACGCCCACCACGGTCACCGTCGGCAGCCAGCGCGCGGGCAATGCGCTGCTGGAAGTACGCGCGGCGGGCCGCGTGCTCGCGAGCAAAGCGGTCACGCTGGCGGTAGGCATGACGCCGGTCTCGCTCGACGTCACGTTCGACGCGCCGGGCGCTCAAGCGATCGAAGCGGTGCTCGCGATGTCCGGCGATCCGCTGCCCGCCAACAACAGGCTCACGGTCGAGGCGTTCGTGCGGGCGCGGCCCCGCGTCCTGTACGTCGAAAGCGCGCCGGCGAGCGCCAGGTACCTGCAGGGCGCGCTCGGTCAGTCCGGGTTCGAGGTCGTAGTGCGGCCGCCCGCCGGGTTGCCCAGGACGGCCGCGGACCTGGATTCCTGGGACGTCGTGATCCTGAGCGACCTGGCCCGGACGCAGATCCCGGATCAGGCGATGAGCGCGATTGGACAGTGGGTGGAACAGGGCGGTGGGGGACTGCTGGTCGCCGGCGGCGACGCGGTGTTCGGCGAGAGCAGCCGCAACGGCCCACCCGGCTATCGCAAGACGGAACTCGAACGGCTGACGCCCGTGACCTTCGAGCGGAAAGATGAAACTGAGGTCGCGCACATCATCGTCCTCTATAATTCGTGGAGCATGGCCGGCTCGGTGATGGAGATCTGCAAGGCCGCGGCGCAGGCGGCTATCGACGCGATGGCCGACGAGCACTCGGTCGGCGTCGTGACGTTCAACGACGGCCTCAACTGGGACATCACGCTCCGGAACGTCGGCAAGAACCGCGATCAGATTCGCAAGGCCGTGGCGGCGATCGAGCCGAGCGGACACACGTTGATTTTTCCAGCGGTCGAGCAGGCGTTCATCGCGCTCAAGGACGCACGCGCCCGCGCGAAGCACGTCGTGCTCCTCTCGGACGGCCGTTCCTATCCGGACGACTACGAGGGCCTCATCAAGAAGATGGTCGAGGCCAAGATGACGGTGTCGGCCATCGCGGTCGGCCCGGCCGCCGACGTGGATCTGCTCACCAACATCGCGAAGTGGGGCAAGGGCCGGAGCTACATCGTCGCGGACGCGAAGGAAGTGCCGCAGATCTTCGTGAAAGAAGCCAAGGAATCGACGAACCCGTCGTTCGACGAGAAGTCGCTGAAGCCGGTGGTGAAGGCGAAGGGCTTCCTCGAGGGGCTGGATTTCTCCCGCGCGCCGGCGCTCAAGGGCCGGACGGCCGTCGTCGTGAAGGAGACGGCGCTCGAGCTGCTCGCGACCGAGGACGGCGACCCGCTGCTGGCGTTCTGGCCCATCGGCCTGGGACGCAGCGCGGTGTTTGCGTCGGACGTCAAGGATCGCTGGGCGAGCGACTGGATCAAGTGGAAGGGGTACGCGCCGTTTTTCTCGGCCGTCCTCCACGCGATCGAGCGCCAGCGCCCGCTGCCGCTCGCGATGGCTGTGGCGGTGGGTCCGGTGCGCGAAGGCGCGCGGCCGCTGACGGTTACCGTCGAGGCGCGCGACGCGCGCGGCCAGTACCGGGACAATCTCCGGCCGGTGGTCACTGTGCGCGCGGGCGACGGGAAGGTGGCGCAGGTCCCGGCGCGCCAGCTTGGTCCCGGGCGTTACGAGGCGCGGGTCGAGGCCGACGCCCGCCAACAATTAACCGTGTCGGTCGCGGGACCGGACGGAGCGGGGGAGACCCGCCTCGTCATTCCGGATCTCGCCGCCGAGTACCGGTTCCGTCCGCCCAATCTGGCGCTGCTCGCGTCCATCGCGGAAGGGACGGGCGGCCTCGTCGGGCCAACCGGCGCGTCCCTTCGTCAGGCGACGACGTCGGCGCGGGTGGCGCGTCGCGCGCTCTGGCCCGCGATCGTGATCCTGGCGCTCCTTCTTTGGATGCTGGACGTGCTGCTCCGGCGCGTGCGGTTGTTCGAGACGGAGCCGGTCGAGGCCATCGCCGCCGACCCAGTCGTTGGCGTTGGAGCCCGGGG
>JANOGJ010000017.1:0-2490 GCA_031405995.1 Acidobacteriota bacterium | reverse complement strand
TCGTGGTGCACGGCGGGCCCGAGTCGGCCGATCCGAACGGCTGGAACGGGTCGTACTCCCGATGGGGCCAGATGCTCGCCGGCTCGGGCTTCCTGACGCTCTATCCGAACTATCGCGGATCCATCGGACGAGGCGTGGCGTTCGCGAAGGCGGATCACCGGGATCTCATGGGGAAGGAGTTCCAGGACATGCTCGACGGCGTCGATCACCTCGTCGCGCTGGGTCTCGCGGATCCCAATCGCGTCGGCATCGGCGGCGGCAGCTACGGCGGCTACACGTCGGCGTGGGCGACGACCTACGCGAGCGACCGGTTCAAGGCCGCCATCCCCTGGATGGGCATCACGAACTGGATCAGCATGACCGGCACGTCGGACATCTTTCTGGAGAACTCGACGGTGCACTGGAACCTGGTGATGTACGAGAACTACGAGAAGTACTGGGATCGATCACCGCTTCGGCACATCGACCGGGCGAAGACGCCGACGCTGATCATCCACGGCGCGGCCGATCCGCGCGTCCCGCCGGGTCAGTCGCTGGAACTCTACACGGCGCTCAAATGGAAGGGCGTCCCCGTGGAGTACGTGACCTACCCGCGGGAGGGGCACGGCGTCACGGAACGGGCCCATCAAGAGGACTTCATGAAGCGCGTGCTGGCGTTCTTCAACACGTACCTGAAATGACGCGCCGAGAAGCCGGCGACGCCGCCGATCCGGATCCGCGCCTGGAGCTGGACGTCCGGTTCAGTGACGCGTACGAGGAACTGCGCCGGCTGGCCTCGGCCGTGAAGCGCAACGATCCCCGCGCCACGCTGACGCCGACGACCCTCGTCCATGAAGCCTGGGTGAAGCTCTCGAAGTCGCCGCGATTCGTGGCCACGTCGCCGCTGCATTTCAAGCGCATCGCGGCGCGGGCGATGCGGCAGGTGTTGATCGAAGCCGCCCGGCGCCGGCACGCCGACAAGCGTGGACCCGACGCGGTCTTCGTCACCTTCGACGACTCGGTCGAGCGCGTCGCCGGCTCCACGGGCGACGACCTGCTCGCCCTCGATCGCGCGCTCACGGATCTGGCGCGGCTCCACCCGCGGCAGGCCGCGCTCGTGGAAAGCCGGTACTTCGGCGGGCTCGACGTCGCGGAGCTCGCCACGCTCCTCGGTGTCTCGGAAGCGACGGTGCTGCGGGACTGGCGGGCCGCGCGCGCCTGGCTGGCGTCGGAACTGGGGGCGTAGGCGGATGGACGCCGACCGTTACGAGCGCGTGCAGCGGCTCTTTCTCGAGGCGGTCGATCTGCCCGAGCCGGACCGGCGCGACTTCCTGGCGCGCGAGTGCGGGGACGACACCGCCCTCGCCGGTCAGGTGGTCAAGATGCTCGAAACCGACGCCCGCGGCGGCCAGCTCCTCGATCGAGACCTGGCGGATGTCGCCGGACAGGTGATCGACGGCGGCAGGACGCCGACGCCGAATCGGTTCGGCCCGTACAGAATCACGAGACTGCTTGGCGAGGGCGGCATGGGCGTCGTGTATGCGGCCACCCGCGATGATCTCGGAACGGTCGCGGCCGTCAAAGTCCTGCGCGACGCCTGGGTCTCGCCGGGACGGCGCGATCGCTTCGCCGCCGAGCAGCGCACCCTGGCGCAGCTCAACCATCCGCACATCGCGCGCCTGTACGACGCCGGCGCGTTTGGCGACGGCACGCCGTGGTTCGTGATGGAGTACGTGGACGGCGTTCCCGTCACGGACTACTGCAGGGCGGGCGCGCTCTCGATCGCGGCGCGCCTGCGCCTCGTCCGCGATGTCTGCGACGCCGTCCAGTACGCGCACCGCCACCTCGTGCTCCACCGCGACCTGAAGCCGTCGAACATCCTCGTCACGACCGACGGGCAGGTGAAACTGCTCGACTTCGGCATCGCGAAGCAGCTCGAGAACCTGGATACCCCGGCCCACGCCACGCAAACGGGGCTGCGGCTGATGACGCCGGCTTACGCGTCGCCTGAGCGCCTCCGCGGCGTGCCGGCGGGCATCGACGCCGACGTGTACTCGCTCGGCGTGATTCTGTACGAGCTCTTCGCTGGCCGGTTGCCGTTCGACGTCGCGAACCGGACGCCCGGTGAGGTTGAGGCGGCGGTCCTGGGCCCCGATCCGGTGAAGCCCTCCGTCGCGGCGGGGAGGGACCCCGCGGTGCCGGCCGCAGGCAGAGCGGCCTGGGCCGATCTCGACGTCCTGTGTCTCACCGCGATGCACCGGGACCCGGAGCGGCGGTACCCGACCGTCGAGGCCCTCGCGCGAGACATCGATCATTTCCTCAAGGGCGAGCCCCTTGAAGCCGTAGATCGAGTTCAGCCAGAGGTTGAGCCCCAGGTTCAGGGCAATCGTGACCAGACTCACGATCATCGGCGTGCGCGCTTCCCGCAGCGAGTAGAAGCTCGGCGACACGATTTTGACGATCGAGTAGCCCAGAATCCCCGGGGCGTAGAAGGCCAGCGCGCCGGCCGTC
>JANOGJ010000883.1:0-3521 GCA_031405995.1 Acidobacteriota bacterium | reverse complement strand
GCGGCACGCCGCTCAGGCGGATGGCGTCCTCGATGTACCACTTGAGGCGGAAGATATCGACCGGCGCGTCCTGCGCCACTCCGCGGTACGAGACGTAGATCAGCCGGCGAACGCCTGTGTTCCTCACGGCGGCGCAGAGATTCTGATACGCGGTCAGGTCGACGCGTCCCGGACTGGTCGGGCCAGAGCCCATGTTGTTGTTCGCGGTCGCCACGATCTGCCCGACGCCGCGGCAGGCCTCGGTGAGCTTGGCTAGATTGAGCAGATCGACGGGCGCGATCTCCGCGCCAGCGGCAGCGAGCGGCGCGAGCTTGTCGGCGTTGCGCGCCAGCGCGCGCACCGGGACACCCGCGGCCAGCAGCTTCCGGGCAATCGCGCCACCCAACTGGCCCGTGGCGCCGACGACGAGCACGCGTGATTCGCCGCCCACTAGCCCTTCTTCGCCAGCGTCCGAAAGTGCACCTCGGCGTAGGCCACGCCGCCGGTGTCGTCGACGTTGACCTCGAAGTCGTAGCCCTCGTCCGCGAGCTTCAGGCGGACGTGCTCGACGACGCGCATCGCGAGCGGGCTCAACTGGTCCTTGGTCTTGTCAGCCTCGGCCAGGACGGTCACCCACGCGTCGCGCTGCGCGCGCGACGGCTTCTTCGCCACCTGGAAGCCGTTGCGGCACTTGCCGAGGATGTACTCGCGGAGCTGGTCCTCGGGCAGCGTCTTCACCCGGTCCCAGGATTCAACCCATTTTTCAGTGCGTGCAGACATGATGCTGGTCAATCACCCTGCGTGAAGATAGTCTGGTCAGCCGTTGGCTTCAACCATCAAAACCTTCCGCGTGCGCGAGGGCGACCGGGTCGATCTGAAGGACCGGCCCACGCGGGTCAACCGGCTGTACGAGTCAGAGCGGGATTACAAGGCGCTTCTGGGAGATCGGGTCCGGGAACTGAGCGCCCAGCAGGGCCTGCTGTACGCGCACGACCGCTACGCTCTCCTCGTGATATTCCAGTCCATGGACGCGGCGGGGAAGGACGGCGCGATCCGTCACGTGCTCTCCGGCGTGAATCCGCAGGGCTGCCAGGTATTCAGCTTCAAGCACCCGAGCGCCGAGGAGTTGGACCACGACTTTCTCTGGCGCACGACGCAACGGCTGCCGGAGCGCGGCCGCATCGGCGTCTTCAACCGGTCGTACTACGAAGAGGTGCTGATCGTCCGGGTGCATGCCGAGATCCTCGCGGGGCAGAAGCTGCCGGACGTCGGGCGGAAGCGTGACGAGGTCTGGCAGCACCGCTACCGTTCCATCAACGACCTGGAGAAGCATTTGCACCGCAACGGCACGCGGATCGTGAAGATCTTCCTGCATCTGTCCAAGGAGGAGCAGCGCCGGCGCTTCCTCGCGCGCATCGATGATCCGGACAAGAACTGGAAATTCGGCGCCACCGACATCGAGGAGCGCGCCTACTGGACGGACTACCGTCGAGCGTACGAAGCGTGCCTCAGCGCCACGAGCACCACGCACGCGCCCTGGTACGTCGTTCCCGCCGACGACAAGGAGAACGCGCGCCTCATCATCTCGGAGGTTCTTGTCGACACGCTGAAGGACTTGAAGCTGCGCTATCCGGCGACGACCGCGGCGCGGCGCAAAGAGCTGCTGAAGATGCGGCGCCTGCTGGCGAAGTGAGTATGATGGTTCGTTGAACCTCGTCGTCAGACCCTTCAAGGGCCGGAGTTCGCGCCGGGTTGAGCGAGCAGGAGCCCTTGATGAACCTTGTCCAAGCCGGTTGTCGGATTGTCGGTATTGCGGGGCTGGTCCTCGCGTCGGTGGCCACCGCGCACGCGCAGGCCGTTGATGCCTTCGCGCCCGGAGCCATCGCCCGCGTGCACGCGGTCGCGGTACAGCCCGATGGCAAGATTCTCATCGGCGGACAGTTCACGACGATCGGCGGCGGCACAGGCACCGCGACGCCGCGCAACTACATCGCACGCCTGAACGTCGACGGCACCGTGGACGCCGCGTTCAATCCGGGCGCCAACAGTTACGTGTATGCCATCGCCGTCCAACCGGACGGCAAGATCCTGCTCGGCGGGGTCTTCCTGGGGCTCGGCGGCGGGACCGGTAACGGCACATCGCGCCGGAACATCGGGCGCCTCAACGCCGACGGCACCGTCGACCTCACGTTCGATCCGGGCGCGAGCGTCAGCAGCCAGATCACGACGCTCGTCCTTCAACCGGACGGCAAGATCCTCGTGGCCGGGAGCTTTACGGGGCTCGGGGGCGGCACGGGGACGACCCCACGCGCGGGCATCGGCCGTCTCGAGTCGAACGGCACGGTCGACCTGGCGTTCAACCCCGGCGCGACCGGAGGCCCGGCGTTGGCCTTCGCGGTCCAGACGGACGGCATGATTGTGGTCGGCGGAGACTTTACGGGCCTCGGCGGCGGCACCGGCGCCACGGCCCGCCTCGGTCTCGGCCGGCTGAGCGGCGTCGACGGATCGGTCGATCTCACGTTCAATCCCGGCGCGGTCGGCGTGATCTCGACGATCGTCCTCCAGCCGGATGGCAAGATCCTGGTCGGCGGACCGATGGCTGGGCTTGGCGGCGGCAATGGCGGCACGCCGCGCTCAGGCATCGGCCGGCTCAACGCGAACGGCACCGTCGACACGTTCAACCCGGGCGTGTCCGGAGGCCAGGTGAACACGCTGGCTTTGGATACGGACGGCCGAATCCTGATCGGCGGGCCCTTCACGATGATGGGTGGCGGCGGGACGGGCAGCACGCCTCGCAACCGCATCGGCAGGGTGAATACGGATGGTGTGGTCGATCCCACCTTCAATCCGGGCGCGACCGGCGCCGTCTTTGGCCTTGTGATCCAACCTGATGGCCGCGTGCTCGTGGTCGGCGACTTCGCCGGCCTCGGCGGCGGCACGGGCACGACCGCTCGGGTGCGCATCGGCCGGCTGATGAACACGAATCCGGCGCTTCAGAGCCTCCCGGTTTCGGGTGGAGGCAGCACCGTCACGTGGTCACGGAGCGGCGCATCGCCGGAAGTCACGCATGTCGAGTTCTCCTCGTCCACCGACGGTGCGACGTACACGCCCCTTGGCGCCGGCACGCGGATCTTCGCCGGGTGGACGCTCACCGGCCTCAGCCTCTCCACGACGAATCCGAACCTGCGGGTCCGCGCGCGGGGCTTCTACGCCGGCGCGATCAACAGTTCCTCCTCCACGATTGCCGAGACGGCGGCGCCGGTGTCGGGCACGGACATCATGGAGAACGGCGACTTCAGCGCCGGCACCAGCAATTGGCTGCTGTTCGCCACGCCGGACCTGAGTTACATCGTATCGCACGTCACGGCGCAACCAGGTCGAAGGGTCCGAGGACGCCACGATAGCCGCGGAGGTCATCCCTCAGGTCGGAATGGCACCTCATGGCGACTACCAGCGTGTCCCCCCGGCCAACTACGAACAGAACCTGCATACGATGGTGAAGCTGGCGCGGGAAGCGGGCTCAAACTCCGCATTCCTGATGC
>JANOGJ010000865.1:0-7281 GCA_031405995.1 Acidobacteriota bacterium | reverse complement strand
CACGAACAGCCGTCCCCACACCGTGTTGGCGGTGTACGGGCGGTAGAGATAACCGAGCAACACGGCCACCGGAACGTTGGAGGTATTGCTGCGGACGAGAACCGGGCTGGACTCCGCATCGAGGGTGAAGTCGGTGACCCGGTAGCGCTCGTGCCAGTACGTCATGCCGACGCCGACCCTCTGGCTGATCCAGTACGTCAGGCCGACAGTGCCCCGATCCAGCCGGCTGGTGACCGGCGGCAGCTTGCAGTTGTCCGGCGTGTTGCAGTTGGTCAGGGTGGTGTCGACGACGACCTCATCGGGCAGCGTGCGATCGGCCACCGGACCCGTGATGTAGTTGTAGATCCCCTCCGACCGGTTCGTGTCGTAGCTGAAGTCCAGGTCCACCTTGTCGGCGATCTTGGTGACGGCCGCCGACATGACGAACGAATGCACGCGGTCGGTGCCGTTGCTGGCCCAGTTGCGGGAGGCATCGGCCACCTGCACCGTGGTGCTCGTCAGTTGGGACAGCTGGAGAAAGGTCTCGTAGGAAATCGTCGACGCGCCGGTGGGCGGACTGGCCTGCCGCGAGCGCGACAGCGCCTTGTAGCGCTCGAAGGAGTACGACAGCCCGACGTTGAACTGCTCGCTCGGCGTCGCGTCGGCGCCCACGCTGTAGACGCGGTGGGTGTTGTCGCGCAGGCCGAACAGGCTCTGCGTGTAGTCATCCTTGCCCGCCGCCACAGAGGCCGTGAACGACAGGTCGGCTCTGGGCATCACCGCGCCGAGAATCGTCACGCGGTCCCGATCGCGCGAGGCGATGTCGAACTGCCGGATGCCGGGTTGCTCGCCGATGTTGAACAACTCGCGCGAGGCTTCTTCGGTGACGTCACCGCGCCGCTCGGCGTGCTCGTATTTGGTGCGCAGGCTGAACCACTGGTTGCCCACCGAGTCGAACGTCACGCGCAGGAGGTTCTCGGTTGTGCTTTCGAAGAACCGGTGGCTGCGCTCCTCGCTGAGGCGGGTGAACCCGATTCCGGCCGCGACCGCGGTCATCGGCGTCACGCGGACGTCAAAGTCGAGCGTGTGCCGGACGACGCCAAAGGGCTCTGAATGCACGGGTCCCGTGATGACGCAGCCCACCGGGCACAACGACTGGCCCCCGAGCGTGCTGTAGCTCCCCACGCCCGGCGCGTTGTCGTACGCCACGCGCTGGGTCAGGGCGAATTCCGGCGTACGGTTGTCGTAGTCATACGTGCGAAAGCGCATGCTGAAGTCGACATAGCGGCTCGGCCGTGAGACCAGGTTGAGATTGGTGGAGAACGTCCTGGCCTCACCCTCGACGTGCGTCCGTTCGAGCGGGCGGATGAGCGTGGTGTTGGCCGCGTTGATCGTCTGGGCCATGAGCGCGTCGCCGGCGTCCTTGAGCGAGCCGACCGACACGTACCACGTCAGTCGCGACCGGCTGGGCAGCTTCACCGACGCCAGGCCGCTGACCGTGAAGGACGCACTGCTCGGCGACAGCGACAGCTGGCCGCGCGCGGGCGCGGAGGAACACGGCGCCGTGACCCCGGGGGCGACGGTGCAGTTGCCCGATGCGAGCGCGTCGAACGAGCGGAACGGGTTGTCGATCGCGGCCGTGGTGTTGTCGTTGTGGAACCAAGAGCCACTGTAGCCGGCGCGCAGCAGAAACCGATCCCGCGAGAACTCCGCACTCGAATCGAACTCGTTCAGCGTGTGCTTGATCGGCGCGGGAAACTCCACCAGGCTGCTGTGGCCGAAGGAGGCGCCGTAGGGAATGACGCCCTGGCGATCGGTGCGCTGGTAGACGGCGCGCAAGGTGAAGTCCGGCGTCGCGATGTACTCGAATCCACCCTGGGCGATGTGACGCCGGCCCCGCGTGTCGAACCCGACGGCGTTGTCGCCAAACAACGCCGGCAGCAGGCTGACGTTGGGCGTTGCGCTCGCACTGGCTTGGATCTGCGCGCGAATCGCCGGGTCGATCGTGAGCGCGGACGGCTCGGTCGTGAAGTCCTCGACGAACAGCGTCCTGGTCGACGTGGCCATCAGCATCGGGATCTGGTCCCACAGGAACCAGGCCTTCACCCGGCCCGGCTTCGTGGCCCTGGCCCCAAAGCGCTGGTCCCGCCACCCGGCGTGATCCGCGCCGACGTTCAACCGCCAGTCGGATTTCTCGACATCCCACCGCAGCCCCTCGAGGAAGGGACCGTTGCGGAGGTCGCGGTACCGCTCGTAGCGCGCGGCATCGCCGCTGAGGCCCGTACCGCGAATGCCGACGTCAATCGTGCCCGTGCCGGGCGGGGTCGCCGGGACCGTCGCCTGGGCGAAGGCGACGGCGGGAACCAGCGCCAGGATCATCGACGAGAGAACTCTGGAGATGCGCATGATGGCCCCTTAGCGAATGAAGCGCTGACCGCTCGGGTGATTCGACCCGTGGATCGCGGAATGACACGCCACGCACGACCGCGCGTAGACGCGGATGCTGGCCGAACTGGCCGACCCGACCGCCTGCGCGTCGTAAATCGTGGATGGGTGGCGCGTCGCGACATGGCAGCGCTGGCAGAGCAGCGGCGGCTTGGCGACCAGCATGCGCTCGTTCGACGAGCCGTGCGGGTCGTGGCAGGTCACGCAGCCGTCGCGGCCTGGCGCGTGCTCCCAGAGGTACGGCCCGCGTTTGTCGGCATGGCACGACGTGCACAGCTCCGCTACGGAGTCGCCCTTGCGGAGGAGCCGTGTATTGGTCGCGCCATGCACATTGTGGCAACTCGTGCACGTCATCTTGCCTTCGCGCACCGGCATGTGCCCCGATCGGTCGAGCTTCGCGATCTTGTCCCGATGGCAGGTCGCGCAGAGTTCCCGCTGCGACGCTTCCTTCAGCTGAAACTTCTCTGACTTGGCCGCGTGCACGCTGTGGCATGTCGTGCACGAGAGGTTGCGCGTCTCGTGCTGGCTGCCGTCCCAGAGCGCGTGCTCGCCCCGGTTGTGGCAGGTCGTGCACGTCTCGTTGATCATCGTCGCCGAGCCCGTCTTCAGGTTCTTGAGCTTGTTGGCGGCGGGATCCTCGACGTGCTTCGCGCCCGGACCGTGACACGTCTCGCAACTCTGCTTGGCGGCGGGCGACCGCGGATCGGCCTTCGCCGAATGCGGCGTGCCCTTGTAGCCCTTCTGCTGCTGCGCCTCGTGGCAGGTCGCGCAGGTGTCTTCCCCCACGTACCCGACCCCGGCCTGCGGCGCAGCCTGCGGAGGATTCTGCGTGAGCGCGGGTTTCTCCGCGGGCGGGCTGGCTTCCAAACGCCCGGATGGCGTGCTGGCGCGCACACCGACCAGTGCGACCACCCACAGCATGAGCCCACAAATCAGCCACGTTTTCGGGCTGATCGCTCGGATCCGCTGACTCATAACCACCCTCCCACGCTGCCTCCGGGCCACGCCTACCGGCCGGGTGCAACCCCCTATAGAGCAAGGGCCGTGCCGGTACGGCCGCGACCCACGCTCAGGTCTCGTCTGATTTCTTCAGGCCGAACTTCTCGATGCGATACCGGATCTGATCCCGGTGCAGGCCGAGCAACGCCGCGGCTCTCGTCTGCACACCCCCGGCCCGCTCGAGCGCCTGCACGACGAGGCTCTTCTCCACTTCGTCGAGGTTCACGCCCTCGGGCGGCAACTCGAACCCGCCAGGCCCGGTGCCGAGGCGGTATCGCGCCGTGCGCAGGGTGTCGAAGTCCTGCGGCTCGAGCAGCTCGTGCTCGGAGAGCAGCACGGCCCGCTCGACCAGGTTGCGCAACTCGCGCACGTTGCCGGGCCATCCGTGGGCCCGGAGCGCGGCCTCCGCGGCCGGGCCCATGCTGCGCACCGGCCGCGTGAACTCGCGGCTGAACGCGTCGACGAAGTACCGCGCGAGCAGCACGACATCCTCGCCGCGCGCGCGCAGCGGCGGCAACTCCACGCGCAGCACGTTCAGGCGATAGAACAAATCGTCGCGGAACTTGCCGGCCCGAACGCTGGCCTCGAGGTCGCGGTTCGTCGCCGCGATCACGCGCACATCCACGTGGATGTCGCCGACGCCGCCGACGCGCCGGAACGCCTTGTCCTCGAGCACCCGGAGGAGCTTGGCTTGGAGCGCCGGCGTCATCTCCGCGATCTCGTCGAGAAACACCGTGCCGTCGTCGGCCTGCTCGAGCAGGCCCCGTTTCTGCTGCCGGGCGTCGGTGAACGCGCCGCGCTCGTGGCCGAACAGCTCCGACTCGAGGAGCGTCTCGGGCAGGGCCGAGCAGGTGATGTTCAGGAAGGGCCGCGCCGCCCGCGCGCTGAGGTAGTGAATGACCTTGGCGACGAGGTCCTTGCCCGTCCCGCTCTCCCCGGTGAGGAGCACCGTGGACCCCGGGCTCGAGGCGACCTTCCGGATGAGCGCCTTCAGCCGCTGCATGACCTCGGAGTCGCCGATGATCGAGTTCAGGCCGAACGGCCGAGACGCCGCGTCCCGCAGCGTCCGCAGCTCGCGCCGGAGGCGGGTGGTGTCGAGCGCCCGGCTGACCCGGAGGACGACGTCGTTCAGATCGAAGGGCTTCGTGGCGTAGTCGAACGCGCCGGCCTTCATGGCCTCGACGACGATGTCGACGCTCTTGTGCGCCGTGAGCATGATCACGAGCGCGTCCGGGTCGATCTCGTGGAGCTTCCGCAGCACCGTGACGCCGTCTTCGTCGGGCAGCTTGTAGTCGAGAAGGACCAGGTCGACGCCGTGGGCGGCCTGCTCGAGGGCCTCGGCGGCGGTGCCGGCTTCGGAGACCTCATGGCCGGCGTCGCGCAGCCGCTCGCGCAGCGACCACCGTACAAGTTCTTCGTCGTCAACGACCAATACGCGCCGTGCAGCCATAACGTCTTCCTTGGATCCGGCCTTGAGGGACTAAACCGGGGGGAGCCTTCGGATCTTCACATACAACGTCAGGAGGAATCCGAGAATCACGAGCGTCGCGATCGCAAGACCCCGCCGCCGGTACTGCAGCTCGGCCATGGCCTCGTCGCCCAGGCGCCCGGCCTTGTCGGCGGCCGCGACGCCTTCTTTGAGCACCGCGTCGAACGGCGGCGTGGCAAACGCGTGGACGAGCACGCGCAGCCGCACGTGGGCCTCGGTCGCGTCGTGGAGCGCCAGTTTCCCGTCCTCGACGAGCATGCCCGCGGTTTCGGCCCGCGTCAGGAGGTCCTTCGCGCCGTTCATCTTGAGCGCTAGATCGTCGAATCCCTTGCGCACTGCGTTGATAGTGTCGGCACCGGGAATCGTGGCGTCGTGACAGGTCGCGCAATTAGCCTTCTCGTCGAGTCCGACCCAGGCGTCCTTCGGCGGCCCGATGTGGTGGTTGCTGTGGCAGACGATGCAGTCGCCCTGCCCCATCGCCGCAAACAGCGCGCCCTTCTTGCTGGCGCGGAACAGCTCGGCCTCGCGGACGTGACACTCCGCGCAGACGTTGGCGACGGCATCGACATTGGGCGGCGTGGCGCCGTGGCTGCCGTGGCAGGTGCTGCACGTCGGAGCGGACTTGTCGCCGCGCTGCAGCAGCGCCGCCGCATGGACGCTCTTCGACCAGTCCGCGGGGATCTCCGCGGACCGCTTGAACGGTGCCATGCGGGCGGCGTCGGCATGGCAGGCGGCGCAGGTCCTGGCGACGTGCGCCGGCGCCACGGGCGAGCGCGCGTCGCGGATCTCGATGATGCCGTGCGCTTGATGGCAGTCGCTGCACGTCGCCACGCGGGTCTCGCCGGCCGCCATCCGCTTGCCATGCAGGCTGGTCTTGTACTGCGCGTACTCATCGACGCGGACCCGCGGCGAGAACTTGCGCATGTAGACCGCATTCGAATGGCACTTCGCGCACATCGGCGCGATCGACCTGCGGGGAATGGGCGCGTACACCGGCGCCCCGCCGCCGGAACGGGCCCTGACCGGACCGTGGCAGGACTCGCAGGTGAGACCGGCTCGCGCGTGCACGTCGGCCTTGAACGCGGCCGACGCAGCCGCTTCGGTGGGCTGGCTCGCCTGAGCGCGGAGCGAAATCTGGGCAATCAGAACGATCGCGGCCGCGGCGAGCGGCCCCAGCCACCGACCGTGACGTCCGCTGATGGCATGCCTGACGTTCATGGGGTCTTGCCTCCCGAGAGCGCCAGTCCGGTCATGACCGCCATGAAGACCAGCGCGCCCACCGCCGCCCAGGTGATGAGGCGGCTCGACCGCGGGCCGCGATCGAGAAACGGCACGAACAGCAGCGCCGCGCCGCCCAGGCTGAAGACGCTGATGGCGATGAGCTCGCCGTTCACGCCGAAGACGTGGGCGGGCATGTACTTCAGCGCCTGGAACGTCCAGAGGAAATACCACTCCGGCTGGATCCCCGCCGGCGCCGGCGCGAACGGATCGGCCTTCACGCCGAGCTCCCCCGGCAGATACGACGAGAGCCCCGCCAATAACGCGAGCGCGACGGTCCACCCGAACAAATCGCGCAGTGCGAAGTGCGGCACGAACGGCATCGCCCGCACGGGCCGCCCGTCACGCGCGGCCTGGGCGGCGACCGACGGCGGCACGCTCATCCCGTGGTACTGCACCAGCAGCAGGTGCAGCCCGACCAGCGCCGTCGCCAGCGCCGGCAGCACGGCCACATGCACGCCGAAGAACCGGGTGAGTGTCGCGCCCGTCACGTCCGGCCCCCCGCGCAGAAACCGGACGATGCCCTCGCCCACGACCGGCACGGCCCCGGCGATGTCCGTCCCGACGCGCGTGGCGAAGAACGCCAGCTCGTTCCACGGCAGCAGGTAGCCCGTGAAGCCGAAACCCAGCGTCAGGAACAGCAGGAACACGCCCGAAAACCAGGTGAGCTCGCGGGGCCTCCGGTACGCCTTGAGAAAGAGGACGCTGAAGAGATGGACGAACGCCGCGGCCACCATCAGGTTCGCCGACCACGAGTGAATCGATTGGACGAGCCAGCCGAACGGCACGCGCGTCATGATGAATTGAACCGACTCGTACGCCTCCTCGGAACTCGGCCGGTAATACAGCATCAGGAGGATCCCGGTCATGACCTGGACGGAGAAGAGGAAGAGGGTCATCCCACCGAAGTAGTACCAGATGCTGTGCCGGTGGACGGGAACCGTCTTGTGGCGCGCGAGCTCGACGACGGCGCGCCAGCCAACCCTCTCTTCAAGCCACTTGCCGATCGCTATAAGAGTCATCTCACGTTTTCGAGACGAAGATGTCGTCGCCGCTGACGTTGACGATATAGGCCGTGAGGGGTTTCGGAG
>JANOGJ010000196.1:0-2148 GCA_031405995.1 Acidobacteriota bacterium | reverse complement strand
AAGGGTCGTCGTCCGCTCGACGGGAGGCTGAATGTCGGAGGAACGACTCACCCGGATTGAAGAAGGCCTGACCGAATTTCGAACTGGACAGCAAACGCTCACCACTGAAGTCGCTGACCTTCGGTCCGGACAGGACAAGCTGAGCACTCAGGTGGTCGAGTTGCGGACGCATATGGGCGTGCTCCACGAGGAGACGCTGGACCGGATTGCAGCTCTCGCTCCAGACCTCGGTCCGATTGAGGGCAGGTACCAAGAGGCCGACGCTCAGCTGCGCGAAGACATCAATCGACGGCTCGAGCCGCTCGAAGCCTGGGCCCGAGACCGCCGCGGCTGAAACGCGCCGATGGGCGTCGCACACGGACGAGTCCTAGGCCAGCGCATCCCCTGTTGGGCCGGGGTCCGGCGGGACAAACTCCTTGCCACGGAGCCACAGCCTCGCATCCCCCGGCAACCGCAGGTAAATCGCACGCGCGACGCTTCGGCTCCGATCAGCGTTGCGATCCCACCGCGTCCGCGTCGCCAGGTCAGCGAGCTGCGCATGTTCACCCGCAGCCTCCGAGAACCGCCGCGCCCAGTGCACCAGGTGCTCCGTCGCCGCCAGCGAACTGCTCTTCGCGGCGTTGCACTTCCCGTCCGCCACCACGAAGTTATCAAGCCCGTCGTCCGGGTAACGCGACCACGGCACAAAGTGATCGACCTGGCCGCTGGTAGGCTCGCGAAGCCGGTCCTCGCAATAGAAACACCGGCGACCCTGGATTTCCCAGAGCCCGGCTCTCACCTTCACGGTCGGAGTTCGGTCGGATCCGAAGAGGAACGCCTCGAGCCGCTACTCCTCCAGACGATTGAGGTCGGCGACCATCGCCGCCCAGCGCCGTTGAATCAGCGGGCGCAACAGGCCGCTGAGCTGGAGCAGGTACTCGCCCACTCCGGATATGAGCAACACCCGATTGTCGAACGCCCTCGCTTCGCCGGCCTGGTAGCGCACCACCTGGCGCCGCGTGACCCGCTGGTCCCAGCCGATGCGGTAGATGAACTCGCGCGGCAGGTGTCCCATCACCTGGAGCCGCGGCAGGGGCATTTCAATCAACTTCCACTCGATAAGTTTGACCAGCCGCTCGTACGCCGCAGGGGCCGCCATGCGGGACTGCCAGTGCGGCACGGTCGGATCCGAAGTGTGCCGCGCCCGGAATCGCGCGATGGCCGAGATGATCTCAGCCTGACCGACGAGGTTCTGTTTGAGGACGGTCGTTGCCGACTGGCCGACAAACGGCACGGTGTGCGGCCAGTAGAGTTGGACGATCTTCTCCGCGAGTTGCCGCGTCGTGACCATGTTCGGCGGCGCGCCAGACGCCTCCGTGCATTCGAGACAGACGTCGATGAGCGCGAGCAGCACCGCGTACTTGTAGGTGGCGGTGTAGCGCCCCTCGTCGAGCAGCTCGAGAACCTTCTCGGCGAAGCCAATGGCGCCGCGCTGCTCCGGTGCCGTCACGGTCGTTCCCAGTAGCGAGCCTTCGCGGGGATGACACACCGGATGCCGCCGCGCGGGTCGGCGACGTCACCACGACGACGCGGAATCACGTGGAGATGCGCGTGGGCCACTGTCTGTCCCGCGGCCTCGCCGGCGTTGACGCCGATGGTGTAGCCGTCAGGCGCGCTCGTCCACACGGCTTCGGTGTGCGCCCGCACCGGCGCGACCAGCGCCCAGACGGCGGCCTGCTCCTCCACGGTGAGATTCAGGAAGTCGGACTCATGCCGCCGCGGCACGATGAGGCAATGACCGGGGCTCAGCGGAAACGCATCGAGAAACGCGACGGCCAGTTCATTCTCGGCGATGAAATCCTGGCCAGCGAGACGGTCGCAGAAGACGCAGGCCACGGGACGAGACGTTACCACGCTGCGACGCGCGCTCCGTCAACGGCCGCTCGCCCTCGGCCGTCCACCCTTCGCGCCGTTCCGGCGGGCCGCGGCGGCCTTGGCTCGGCTGGAGGTCCGGCCGAGCAGCGCACCGACGCCCACGCCTGGGACGAGTCCGCGCGTCCAGATTCCCGGGATTAGGCGGAACGCGTTGGGCGCTGGTCGTGGGGGGGGGGGGGCCGGGCGCCCGCTCGAGCGGCGGGGGCCGGGGCCGGGGCCGCCCGGGGGCGGCCC
>JANOGJ010000751.1:0-3380 GCA_031405995.1 Acidobacteriota bacterium | reverse complement strand
GTGCCTGTTCGTCGGGCCGCGCGGGAACTGGGACACGGGTGTGCAGGCGTCGTCCAGCGCCGGCCGCGTCCTGGGCTCGTCACTCCGCGGCGCCGATCAACTCGCGTTCGGCATCGAGGACGTCCTGCACGGCGCTAAGCTGGGCCTGCGATCGGTCCTGGTGGCGGACCTCGGTCACTTGAAGGTGCTCGGGCACATGAAGACGACCGGCGATCTGCCGAAGGACTTCGCCCTCAAGGTGTCGGTGACGGTCGCGGCGGCCAATCCGGCGTCGGCACGGCTCCTCGAGGATCTGGGCGCGACGTCCATCAACCTGCCAGTGGATCTTTCGTTGCCGCAGATTGCCGCGATCCGTCAGGCGATCGACGCGGCGATCGACTTCTACGTCGAAAGTCCCGACGACCTCGGCGGGTCGGTGCGGCACTACGAGACCGCGGCGCTGGTGCGGGTGGCGGCGCCCATCTATCTTAAGTACGGACTGCGCAACTCGCCGCCCCTCTACCCGAGCGGTCAGCACCTCGAGGCCACGGTTCTCGCGCTCTCGCGCGAGCGGGTGCGGCGGGCCGCGATCGGGCTCGGGATCCTCGCGCGACACATGCCCGACGCGGTGCCATCGCCCAAATGAAAATCACCTCCGCCCGCACCACCGTCGTCGGCACGCCCTGGCGCGAGCTGGTGTTCCTCGAGCTCGAGACGGACACCGGCCTCGTCGGCACGAGCGAGGTGCGGATGGTGAGTCGCACGGACACGCTCGTCGCGTGCCTCGACGAGCTCGCGCCGCGGCATGTCATCGGCACGGACCCGTTCGACGTCGAGCGCCTCGCGTGGAACATCCAGCGCGGCGAGTACGACCGGCCGGGCGAGGTGTCGCAGTCCGCGCTCGCGAGCTTCGACGTGGCGTGCTGGGACCTGATGGGGCAGTCGCTCGGCGTGCCGGTCTGGAAGCTGCTCGGCGGCAAGTTCCGCGAGCGCGTGCCGGCGTATGCCAATGGCTGGTACCAGGCCGAGCGCGAGCCCGGCGCGATCGCCGCGCTCGCAAAGAAGGTGACGGCGGCCGGATACCGCGCGCTGAAGCTCGACCCGTTCGGCCACGCGAGCGCGGAACTTGACGCCGCCGAGCGCACGCGCGCCGTGGCGATTGTCGCGGCCGTGCGCGACGCGGTCGGCCCGACCGTCCAGATCATGCTCGAGATGCATGGCCGCTTCACGCCGTCCACGGCGGCGTCGGTCGCGAAGTTGATCGAGCCGTACGGCCCCGAGTGGATCGAGGAGCCGACGGCGCCGGAAAACCCGCTGGCGTACCGCAGCGTGCGGAGCGCGACGACGTTGCCCATCGCGACCGGCGAGCGCGCCCACACGATGGAAGACATCCGGGGCTTCATCGAAGGCGGCCTCGTGGACGTCGTGCAGGTGGACCTCACACACTTCGGCGGGTTCCTCCCGATGAAGCGGTTGGCCGGATGGGCCGACGCGTACTCGCTGATCCTCGCGCCGCACAATGTGTGCGGCCCGGTCGGCACGATGGCCAACCTGCATTTCGCCGTCTCGACGCCCAACTACAAGGTGCTCGAGCACTTCAACGACTTCGCCGACGCGTGGGTGCATGAGCTCGTCGATCACTCGCCGACGATCGACCCGGCCGATGGCTGCTTCGTGGCGCCGACGCGGCCGGGCCTCGGGCTCGCGCTGAAGCACGACGTCTGCGCCAAGCATCCGCGCACGGGCGGCCGCATCAGACTGTTCGATGAAGGCTGAGAGAAGAGGCAGTCGTGATCCCAAAGAGCCTTCACCACGAAGGGCACGAAGGTCACGAAGGGCCGGCATCACCGGCGAGCTTCGCTCGCCGGCGGCCGAAGGCCGCCCCGCGTCAGCGGGAATCCGGCTCGAGAAGAACCTGGTTTCGGGACTAGATGACTCCTCAGCTTGGTTCTTCTCGGGCCGGATTCACGCTGACGTGGGGTGACGCCGGCCCTCCAGCAGTATCCGGTGTGTCGTCCCCTTCGTGAGCTTCGTGTTGGAGGCTTTTGATCTCGCTCTCGATGTGCGCGCCGAACTCGGCGAAGGGCCGATCTGGGACGATCGACGCCGGCGCCTCGTCTTTGTCGACATCATGCGCGGACACGTGCACGAGTTCGATCCCGCGACGGGCGCCGATCGCGTGCTCGAAGTCGGCCAGCCGGTCGGTGCCGTTGCTCTGGCCGCGAAGGGCGATTGGATTCTCGCGGCGCAGGATGGCTTCCATCGACTCGACCCGGACACGGGACGGATGTCGGTCATCGCGTTTGTCGAAGCCGATCGTCCGGAGACGCGCATGAACGACGGCGCCGTCGACGCGCGCGGGCGCTTCTGGGCGGGGACCATGGGCATGGGCGGCGGCCGCGATTGCGGAACCCTGTACCGGCTCGACCCGGACGGATCGGTCCACGCCATGCTGTCACCCGTGTCGACCTCGAACGGCATCGACTGGAGTCCGGACGGCCGTCGCATGTACTACGTGGACACGCCGACGGGACGCGTCGACGTCTTCGATTTCGATGAGGCGACGGGCGCCATCGCCAACCGGAGACCGTTCGTCGACGTGGCGAACGCCGATGGCTGGCCCGACGGCCTTGTCGTAGACGAGGTCGGAGACGTGTGGCTCGCGCTGTGGCAGGGCGGCGCCGTCCGTCGCTACGGGTCCGATGGCCGGCTCGATCGCGCCGTCACGCTGCCCGCGTCGCTCACCACCAAGCCGGCGTTCGGCGGGCCGGCGCTCGAGGATCTCTACGTGACGTCGGCCTGGATTGGATTGGATGCCGCCGGGCGCGACGCCGAGCCGACCGCGGGCGGCCTGTTCCGGCTGCAACCGGGCGTGAGAGGCCGGCCCGCGCGCCGGTTCGCCGGGTAGCGCATGGCCGACGTCCTCCGCTTCATCGACGTCCACAAGTCGTTCGGGGCGGTGCGCGCGCTCGCCGGCGTGGGCTTCAGCGTCGCGGCGGGCGAGGCGCACGCCTGCGTCGGCGAGAACGGCGCCGGGAAATCGACACTGCTCAAGATCCTGGCCGGCATCGTGCGGCCCGACCGCGGCGAGATCCAGATCGCCGGGGTCACAGCCGATCATGCCAGCCCGCGCGAGGCCCTCGCCGGCGGCATCGGCATGGTGTTTCAGGAGCGGCTCGCGTTTCCCAACCTGACGGTCACGGCCAACATCTTCGCGGGCCGCGAGATCACCCGGCCCGGCGGGCGCCTCGACGAGCCGGCCATGCGCGCGCGGACCGTCCGCCTGCTCGCTGACTTGCATCTGCCCATCTCGCCCGACGTGCCGATGGAGCACGTCTCGGCGGCGCACGCGCAGCTCGTGCAGGTGGCCCGGGCCATCGCGTTCGACTGCCGCGTGCTCG
>JANOGJ010000719.1:0-3187 GCA_031405995.1 Acidobacteriota bacterium | reverse complement strand
CGCGCCCGCGCCGCTGCCGGTCAGTTGCAGCGAGAAGCCCGCGGCCGGAACCGGCTCTTCCGCCACATCCTCGATCAGTCCGCGGCGTTCTTTTCGCGCCGGACGACCGGTCAGTTGATGTCGCGCATCACGAACGACATCAATCAGGTGCAGGTGGCGGTCTCCGAGACGGCCGCCGATCTCGTCCGCGAGTCGTTCGCCGTCGTCGGGTTCGCCGGCTATCTGTTCTACCTGGACCCGAGTCTGGCGCTCGTCTGCATGACCGCCACGCCGCTCATCGCGTTCCTGCTCGTGCGCCTCGGCCAGCGCGTGCGCCGGATGACCCGGCGCAGCCAGGAAGAGCTGGCGACCTTGTCGCACATCGCGACCGAGGGCTTCTCCGGCCACCGCATCGTGAAGGCGTTCGGCGCCGAGGGACGCGAGGCTGAACGGTTCGCGGCGGCCGGGCACTCGCTCCTCCGCACCAACCTGCGGGTCACAGGCGCGCTGTCGGCGCTGCCGCCGCTGATGGAGTTCATCGGCGGCCTGGCGGCGGCGGCGGCGCTCTGGTACGGAGCCCAGCAGATCAGCGCCAAGGCGCTCACGACCGGTGAGTTCACGGCGTTCCTGACGGCGGCCTTCATGATGTACGGCCCGATCAAGAAGCTGAGCCGCGTCAACGCGAGCCTCCAGCAGACGATCGCGGCCTCCGAGCGGATCTTCGAGATGCTCGACACCCACACCGAGGTGCACGACCGCCCGGGCGCCCCGCCGCTCGCGCGGCTCACGACCGGCGTGGAGTTCCGCGGCGTCGGGTTCGCGTACGACGATGACCCGACCCGGTTCGTGTTGCGGCGCGCCTCGTTCACCGTGCCGGCCGGGCAGGTCGCGGCGATCGTAGGGCTCAGCGGCGCCGGCAAGACCACCCTCGTGAACCTGATTCCGCGGTTCTACGACGTCACCGAGGGCCAGATCCTGATCGACGGTGTGGACGTGCGCGAGGTGTCGCTGCGATCCCTGCGGGCGCAGACGGCGCTCGTGACGCAGGAGACCGTGCTGTTCGACGATACGATCGCCGCCAACATCGCGTACGGCGTGCCGGGCGCGCCGCGGGACGCCATCGAGCGGGCCGCCCACGCCGCCCATGCCCACGAGTTCATCGCACGCCTCCCGGGGGGCTACGACGCCACGATCGGCGAGCGCGGCCAGCGGCTCTCGGGCGGGCAGCGGCAACGTCTCGCCATCGCCCGCGCGATCCTCAAGGACAGTCCACTGCTCGTGCTCGACGAGGCGACGTCGTCGCTCGACGCCGTATCCGAGCAACTCGTTCAGGAGGCGCTGGCCAACTTGATGCGCAACCGCACGACGTTCGTGATCGCGCACCGGCTCTCGACCGTCCGCCGCGCGGACCTCATCGTCGCCATCGAGCGCGGACAGGTCGTCGAGGTGGGGTCGCACGACGACCTCGTCGGGCGCCCCGGCGGCGTCTATGAGAAGCACTATGCGCTCCAGTCGTTCGGTGAAACTGATAATGAGGCAGTGGGGCAATGAGGCAATGGGGCAATGAATGATTAGATCGATGACCGGCTTCGCGTCGGTCTCTCGCGAGGAAAGCGGCGAACGTGTGAGCGTCACGGTGAAGTCCGTGAACCATCGCTTTCTCGACGCCGTCGTCAAGGCGCCCTCGTCTCTCGGCGCGCTCGAGGCGTCCATCAAGGCGCTCGTGCAGGACCGCGTGACGCGTGGCCGGGTCGAGTTCTCCGTGTCGGCGGAGACGACGACCGCCCCGCCGCGTGAGGTGGTCCTGGATGAGGCGCTGCTCGACCGCGTGGCGCAGGCGCTCGAGTCGGCGCGCGCGCGCGGATTCGTCGCCGGCGCGCTCTCGGCGTCGGACATCCTCAGGATTCCAGGGGTCCTCGAGATCCGGCCGAAGGCCGCGGATCCGGCCGGGCTGCCGGACACGATGAGCCGGCTCGTCCTGACCGTAGCCGGCGACGCGCTCGAGGCCCTCGTCGCCATGCGATAAACCGAGGGCCGGTTTCTCGGCGTCGACCTCGAGGCGCGGCTGGCGACCATGGGCGGGATGGTGGATCAATTGGAGGCGCTCGCGCTCGAAGGGCAATCGCGGCTCGACGCCAGGCTCCGCGAGCGGCTCGCGGCGCTCCCCGCGGACCTCGTCCTGGACCCGTCGGCGCTCACGCAGGAAGTGGTGCGATTCGTGGCCCGATCCGATGTGGACGAGGAAATCGTGCGCATGCGCGGCCACATCGAGCACTGGCGGGGCCTCGCGGCGAGCCCCGAACCGTGCGGGCGGAAGCTCGACTTCCTCGCGCAGGAGATGAACCGCGAGATCAACACGATCGGGTCGAAGATCGAGGGTGCGAAGGCCACCGAAATCGTCATCGGGGCCAAAGCCGAGCTCGAGCGCGTGCGCGAGCAGGTGCAGAATGTCGAGTAGCGCCATGGCTGGACGAGGCATGCTGGTGGTCATCTCGGCGCCATCGGGCACCGGCAAGACGACGGTCGCCGAGCGGCTGGTGGAGGCGTGCGCCGGCCTCGACCGGTCGCGCTCCTACACCTCCAGGCCGCCGCGGGCGGGGGAACGGGACGGGGTCGACTATAATTTTGTGAGCCGGCCGGTCTTCGAGGAAATGGCCCGGCGGGGCGACCTGCTCGAGTGGGCCGACGTGTTCGGCAACCTCTACGGTACCGGGCGGCGGGATACGGACGTGTTGCGTGGCGCCGGCCGGGACGTCCTCCTCGTCATCGACGTTCAGGGCGCGCGCCAGGTGCGGGCGACGGTCGGGGAAGCCGTTTCGGTGTTCGTGTTGCCGCCGTCGTTCGCGGCGCTCGAGGTCAGGCTCCGCGGCCGCAGTCAGGACGGGGAGGCGGCCATCGCGCGGCGGCTCGAGACGGCGCGCACCGAGATTACGGCCGTCGCCGAGTACGACTACGTCATCGTCAACGACGACCTCGCGCGGTGTGTCAGCGAGGTCACGGCGATTATCCGGGCCGAGCGGCTGCGACGCGTCAGGCAGGCCGGCACCATCGAGCCCATCGTGCAGACGTTCAGGAGCGGACAGCCATGAGCGAGACACCGCGGCCGACATCACGTCCGGCCAATTCATTTGAGTTCGTCACCGTCGCGTCCGCCCGGGCGCGCCAGTTGCTGCAGGGCAGCGTGCCGAAGGTCGAGGGTTCGCCCAAG
>JANOGJ010000693.1:0-4407 GCA_031405995.1 Acidobacteriota bacterium | reverse complement strand
GTCAACGTCACGCCCATGCCACGATTTGTGTGTCGATTTCCGTTGAGCACAATTTATTGTGGTAAGCCACAAGGGCTTGTGGTTCGAGGCCACCCACCCCCAGCCTATTGAAATCGCTTGACACGGAGTTGAAATCATTGGTTTTCTTATCCTGTCCGGGACGTTTCGGAGAGGGATGGACGAACCTGGATCGGCTGTTCGACGACTTTGGCGTCCGCCCGCGGTTCTTCCGCCAGGCGATGCCGCAGGAGTTCACCTGGTCGCCTGACGTGGAGATCTTCGAGCGCAACGGACGGTTCAACGTCCGCGCCGATCTGCCGGGCCTGGCGAAGGAGGACGTCAAGGTCCACGTCGTCGAAGGCATGCTCACGATCGAGGGTGAGCGGAAGCGGGAAGTCGAGACGAAGCGGGAGGGGTACTACCGGAGCGAGCGCAGCTACGGCACGTTCTCACGAAGCATTCCGTTGCCCGAGGGCAGCAAGGTCGACCAGATTCAGGCGACCTTCAAGAACGGCGTGCTCGACGTGACGATGCCGCTGGCCATTCCGGAGAAGACGGCGAAGTCCGTGGACGTGAAAGTGATCTAAGTCGTCCTAGTACCTCACGCGTCGGGTCCCCGCCGGGGGCCCGACGCGTTCGACCCGCACTCGGACATCGACGGCTCTCACGCCCCTCGTCAGCACGATCAGCGGGTTGATTTCGAATTCCTGAATCTCCGGGCACCAGTCCACCAGCGTCGACAGGCGCAGGAGCGCGTCCTGGAGCGCGGCCTCGTCGACGGCCGGCGCGCCGCGGAATCCGCGGAGCAGCGCGGCCCCGCGCAGCCCGTCGATCATCCCCGCGGCCTCCCGCGCGTCAACCGGATGCAGCCGAATCTGGCTGTCGGCCAGGAGTTCGGCCTGCGTGCCGCCGGTCGCGCAGGCGATGACAGGTCCAAACGTGGCGTCTTCGACCACGCCCACGAGCATCTCAACGCCGCCGCTGACCATGGCCTGCACGAGCGCGCCCGACATGAGATCGGACAACCGCGTGCTGAGATCGCGCCAGGCGGCCTGCACGGCCGGGGCATCCTCGAGGCCGAGCGCCACGCCGCCGACGTCGGTCTTGTGCACGAGCCGTGGACCGATCGCCTTGAGCACGACGGGGTAGCCCAGTCGATCGGCGGCGCGGACTGCTTCGTCTTCCGTACTCACGACCTCGCTCTCCGCGGCCGGCAGGCCCATGGCGGCGATGAGCGCGGCCGTTTCGGCGGGTCTGAGCCAGCCGCCCCCGCGCTCGAGCGCCTGCTGGACGATCGCGCGCGCCGCGTTCCGGTCGCCGCCCGACGCCGGCGCCGGCGCCTCAGGCTCCGGCGTGGCGAGCCACTCCCCGTACGCGGCGGCGCGGGCCAGCGCGGCGACGGCCGATTCCGGAAAGCGAAAGCACGGAATCGGCGCGATGAGCGACCCGGCGCCCCTCGCCGACATGAAGATGCCCAGCACGGGCTTGCCCGGGTGAGCCGCGACCGCGCGCTGTACGGCCTTCGCCACGTCCTCGGTCTTCGTGACGAGCGGAGGAATGAAGATCACGAGCACGCTGTCGACGCGCTCGTCACGGAGCACCGTGCCAAGGGCCTGCTCGTACTGGGCAGCGGTCGCCGACGCGATCATGTCGATCGGATTGGCGACCGAAGCTTCAGCGGGCAGCAGCGCGCGAAGCGCGGCGACGGAGGCGTCGCCGAGCGCGGGCAACATGAGGCCCAGGCCTTCGCAGGCGTCGGCGGCCAGGATGCCGGGTCCGCCGGCATTCGTCAGCACCGCGACGCGCCGGCCCCGGGGCACCGGTTGCTGGGCGAGGACCATCGCGACGTCGAACAACTCCTCGAGCGTGTCGGTGCGGATGACGCCGGCCTGCCGGAAGAGCGCGTCGACGATGTCGTCGCGGGCGGCGAGGGCGCCGGTGTGCGACGTGGCCGCGCGGGCGCCCGACGCCGACCGGCCGGCCTTGACCGCGACAATCGGCTTTCGGCGCGCCACCCGCCGCGCGATCTGGCTGAACTTCCTCGGATTCCCGAAGCTCTCCACGTAGATGAGGATGACCGTCGTCCGCGCATCCTGCGCCCAGTACTGCAGGAGGTCGTTCGTCGAGACGTCGGCCTTGTTGCCGATCGAGACGAACGTCGACAGCCCGATGTTGAGCTCGCGCGCGTAGTCGAGGATGGCGAGGCCCAGCGCGCCGCTCTGCGTGGACATCGCGACGCCGCCTGCAGGCGGGGACACGGGCGCGAACGTCGCGTTCAGGCGAACGGCCGGGTCCGTGTTGATGAGCCCCATGCAGTTCGGGCCCACCATGCGCATGCCGGCGCGCCGGATCCGCGTGACGAGGTCGGCCTCGAGCGCGCGTCCGGCCGGGCCGGTCTCGCCGAAGCCGGCGGTGATCACGAGGAGCGCCTTGACGCGCTTCGCGATGCAGTCCTCGACGACCGCGAGCACGTGGCGCGCGGGCACCGCGATGACCACCAAGTCCAGGTCGCCGGGCACGTCGGTGACGCGGGGCACCGCGGGGACGCCGCCGATCTCGCGCGCCGACGGGTGCACGGCGAAGAGCCGGCCGGTGTAGCCGTCGGCGAGGAGATTCTGCAGGACCTCCGCGCCGATCTTCCCGCGCGTCGGGCTCGCGCCGACCACGGCGACGCTGCGAGGCTCGAGGAAAGCCTTTACGGACGCCGTCGCCGCCGCCTCGGAACGCTCGGCCGCGCGATCCGCGTAGCCCTGCGTGTGCTCGAGCGACAGCGTCACATGGCAGGTCGCGGCGTCGGTCCGCTGTTCGATCTCGAATCCCGACCCCACGAACATCCGCATCAGCGCCGTGTCGTCGCGGCGGACGTCGGCGTCGAACGTCCTGATGCCTCGGTCCCACGCGATGCGGGCCAGCATCTCCAGCATCGCCGTGCCGATGCCACGGCCTTCGAGCGCCTTCTCCATGGCGAACGCGACGGCCGCGCGGTCCGGCGCCGCGGCGGTTGGCGTGTAGCTGGCCACGGCGCCGATGGCGCCGCCCGACTCGCCAATCAGGACGAACGCCGGGCCCGCCGGCGCGATCGCCGACGGGTCGTCGGGCCAGCCTTCGGCGGCGAGGCGGCGACCGAGCGTGTCGAGGGCCGCGCGGTCGGTCTCGCGCGCCGGGCGCAGGTGCAGCGTCGCGCCGTCACGAAGGACGACGTCGGTCTCGAGGGCGGATAACCTGGACGGCACGACGCATCGTAAGTCGACAATCGGCAATCGATAAACGGAATCGACAATCGATCATCGACAATCGGCGATCAGCGCAACGAAAAGGTGACCGTGACCGTCATGATGATGGCGACGGGCACGCCGTTCAGCCGCGTCGGCGTGTAGCGCCACTGGCTCACGGCGTCGATGGCCGCGCGGTCGAGCTGGGGCACTGAGCGCAGCACGGTCACATTTCGGACCGCGCCGGTCTCGTCGATCACCGCCTCGAGAATGACGGTGCCCTCGCGCTTGATCTGCCTCGCGATGGCCGGGTAGACCGGCGTGACGTAG
This sequence comes from Acidobacteriota bacterium, assembly GCA_031405995.1. GTDB lineage: Bacteria > Acidobacteriota > Vicinamibacteria > Vicinamibacterales > SCN-69-37 > JANOGJ01. Next base: position 865 of record JANOGJ010000693.1, on the reverse strand, counting down.
GTGACGCGCGTCGGCGCGAGGATCTCGCCGCCCGGCCGGATCGGCGCCATCGTCGGCGGCGTCCAGTTCACGTCCGCCCCGCGGCCGATGCCGTCGGGGAGCGTCCCGCTCGTGGCGAAGCCGGTGCCGCCGGGGATGTCCCGGGCCGAACCTGCGGCCGGCGTCGGCTTCTCCGGCTTGAATCCATCCGGCGCCACGAGGGGCGTGATCGATGTTGGCGAGGGGGAGTCGAGCCTCGGCGCAGGCGCGGGTGGCGGCGCGGGCGGCACGGGAACGGCGGTCGCGAATACGACCGTCATCGGGCGGGTGAACGGCGGCAGCGTGAGCGCGCCGAGCGCCGGCAGGATCAGGATCGCGGCGACCAGCGCGCCGTGCAGCGCGCACGATCCCACGATGGTCCAGCGCGTGCGCGGACGGCGCGGCGTGGATGCCGGCGTGTGCGACAGAAAGTCTCCAGGCATGACAACCTCCCAGGCGCCGGATCGCCGGCGCCGATTGAATGGCGTGTGGAGGGCATGCCCGTGCCTGAGTTAGACACCAGGTGCGGCCGGAGGTTCACGAGGCAGAAGATAGCCAGCGACGCTGGCAACGGCAATCTTCGATCGGCAGTCTTCAATCGGCGAACGGCAATCGCCCATCGACGATCGGAGAATCGGGGAATCGATAGAACGATCTACCGATTGTCGATTTCCGAATCTCGATCGCCGATCGCCGTTTCCCGATTGCCGATTTTCAGATCTCGCCCTGTTCGGCGGCCTTGTCCAGTTCCTCGTCGGTCGCTTCCTTGAACTGGCCCTCCCACTTGGCGACGACGACCGTCGCGAGGCAGTTGCCGATGACGTTCGTCATCGTGCGCGCCATGTCC
>JANOGJ010000674.1:0-1879 GCA_031405995.1 Acidobacteriota bacterium | reverse complement strand
CTGGCTTATTTGCGCTGGGCCGGGCATTATATCAGCGGTCATCCATGTCTTGCCCCGCTTAGGGGAATCACGGCTGGCGCCGCGCATCCGACCAAGTCTAACAACACGTATCTCTTGTACTGGGCCGGCGATCGTGGCGTGCTGGTCGAGCCGAATCCGATGTTCGCCGGACTTCTGCGCAGCCGGCGCCCCCGGGACACCGTCGTGCAGGCCGGCATCGGCGTGACGGACCTCGCCGAAGCCGACTACTACGAGATCAAGGGCAACCCGATGCTCAACACGTTCTCCTCGGAGACGGTCGAGCGCCTTCAAAAGGGTCAGGCCGACAGCGTCGTCGAGCGGGTCGTCAAGATGCCGCTGATCAACATCAACCGCGCCATCGCCGAGCATCTGGGCAAAGCGCCGGATCTGCTGTCCACCGACGTGGAGGGACTCGACTACGCGATTCTCCGCGCGCTCGACCTGACCAAGTTTCGTCCGGGCGTGATTTGTTCCGAGGGCGCGCAGATGTTCGCCGACGCGCGCCCGTCCGACATCGCGAAGTACCTGCTGTCGCAGGGCTACATCGTGCGTGGGGGCTCGATGGTGAATTCGGTCTTCATCGACGCGCGGCGGCTGCACGAGTAGTCTGTCGCGCTCGTGCTCCTGCATCTCGGCGTCTTCCTCATCACGCTCTCGGGGCTGGTCTTCGAAGTCGCGCTGACGCGCATCTACTCGGCGACGATCTGGTACCACTTCGCGTTCGTCGCCGTCTCGGTGGCGCTGCTCGGCTGGGGCCTCGGCGGCGTCGCGCTCCATCTCCTCAAGCGCCGGCTCGGGCCGTCGCTCGATCGCGCGGCCGGGCTCACCCTGCTCTACGCCGCGGCCATTCCCGCGTGCCTGGGCCTGCTGGTGCGGTTTCCGTTCACGCTCGAGCGGCTGCCGCTGTACTTCGTCGCGCCGCTCGTGCCGTTCTTCCTCGCCGGCATGGCGCTCGCCATGGTGTTCGACCTCCACCGCGATCGCGCCGGATCGCTGTACTTCGCCGACCTCGTCGGCGCCTCCATCGGCGCCCTCGGCGTCACGTTTCTGCTGCAGTGGGTCGGCGGCGAGGCGGCGATCCTCATCGCGTCGCTCGCGCCGTGCGCCGCCGCGGCGTGTCTGTCCGGCCGCCGGGTCATTCGAGGCGTGGCGGCGGTCGGCGCGGCCCTCGTGATTCTCGCGACGGCGTCGGGCGCCGGCGTGACCGTGTTTCAAATCGCGCCGAGCCCGCTCAAGGCGATGCGCCGGCAGATGGACGAGCGGCCCGCCACGCGCGCGACCCAGCGCGGCTGGAACGCCTACTCGCGCATCGACGCCGTGGAGGGCTTCGCCCCGCCCTACCTCGCGCGGCTGTACATCGACTCGGATGCGTGGACCACCATCCTCGAGTGGGATGGCCGGCTCGAGAGCGTCGCCGACATGCGGACCTGGTACCGCGCGCGACCGTTCTCGCTCTTCACTCGCCCGCACACGCTGGTGATTGGTCCCGGCGGCGGGTCGGACGTGCTGGTCGCGCTCGCGTCGGGCAGCCGAAGGGTCACGGCCGTCGAACTGAATCCGCTCATGCTGCAGTTCGTCCGCCACTACGGCGCGCGCGCGGGCCACCTCTACGACCGCGCCGATGTCGAGGTCATCCAGAGCGAAGGCCGCAACTTCGTCAGCCGGACCGGCGACCGGTTCGACGTGATCTACCTGGGCTTCGTCGACTCATGGGCGTCGGTGGCCTCGGGCGGACTCTCGCTCTCGGAGAACTACTTGTACACGACCGAGGCGTTTCGCGGGTTCTACGACCGTCTCACGGACGACGGCGTCCTCGTAGTCCTCCGGTGGGGCGTGGACGTGCCGAGGCTCGTGGCGA